>NZ_JBGMOE010000123.1:0-74313 GCF_041424195.1 Tardiphaga sp.
GCCTGTCCCAGTGGTATCCTGACCACAGACGATGCGGCCTGCCCGCAGACAGCCGGTACCCACACATCCCGTGACGCCGCATCTCCGGCGTCCACCGCATCCCGCCCCGCAATCGTGACGATCGCGATCGCCCCTCTCGGTGGGGCAGGACGAAGCGGAAAATAATCAAGATGGGGATTTTGTCAATAGATATAGGAAAAAATGTTTGAAATGTCATCGAAGCCACATAAGCAAGCTGCGCAAGAAGCTACGCGATCATCTTGCGAGACGCCTGTGGTCGCCTATGCCTTGAACCAGTCCTGCGCGTCACCGGTGAAGGCGCAATATAGTCCGAGCCCGGTCAGGATGCAGGACACGATCTCGATCGCGCTGTCGAACTGCAGCCCGTAGACGCCGAGCACCTGGAACAGCGACAATACCGAGAAGGCCAGCGACACGGTCAGCACCCAGCGCGGCCAGCTCTTGCGGCGATAGGCTGCGAACCAGACCAGCCAGACGAAGAACAACAACATGCCGGCGGCGACGAGGTTCGCTGCCATGATGGTGCTGTCGGACATTGTGAGGTCCGGCGTGCGATCCTGGAACGCGATCGACAGCGCGTCGAGGATCAGCGACGTGTAGAGCAGCACCTCGAAATAGAAGACGTTCTTCGGAAGGTCGGCGGGAGCGGTCATCGTGTCGGCTGCACTTCCATCATCGCTCCTCGACTACTCGTGAGGAAATTCGAGGCCCATTTCGCGATAACGATTGGGATCGTCGCCCCAGTTCTCGCGCACCTTCACGAACAGGAACAGATGCACGGGGTGCCCGACGATCTCGGTGATTTCCCTGCGCGCATCAGCGCCGATCGATTTGATGGTGGCGCCCCCCTTGCCGAGCACGATCTTGCGCTGGCTGTCGCGCTCGACGAAAATCGTCTGCTCGATGCGCACGGAATGGTCCTTGCGCTCGGTCCAGCTGTCGGTCTCCACCGTCGACTGATACGGCAATTCCTGATGCAACTGGCGGAAGATCTTCTCGCGGGTGATTTCCGCTGCGAGATGCCGCATCGGCGCATCCGACATCTGGTCTTCGGGATAATGATACGGCCCGGCGGGCACGTCGGCCGCGAGCCTGCGGCGCAGGTCATCGACGCCGTCGCCGGTCATCGCCGAGATCATGAAGGTCTCTTCGAACTTCATGCGCTCGTTGGCCATCTGCGCCAGCTTGAGCAGCTTCTCCTTCGAGACGATATCGACCTTGTTGATCACGAGGATCTTCGGGTGATTGACTGATGCAAGCTGGTTGAAGATCGCGTCGGCCTCTTCGTTGATGCCTGCCTTGGCATCGAGCAGCACGCAGACGACGTCGGCATCATGCGCGCCGCTCCACGCCGTCTTGACCATCGCGCGGTCGAGTCGTCGTTTGGGCAGGAAGATGCCCGGCGTATCGACCAGAATGATCTGGGCGTGGTTCTCGATCACGATGCCGCGGATCAGCGCGCGGGTGGTCTGCACCTTGCGCGAGACGATGGTGACCTTGGACCCGACCAGCGCATTGACCAGCGTCGACTTGCCGACATTGGGCGCGCCGATCAGCGCGACGAAGCCGCAGCGGGTCTCGGCAGGTGTCCCTTCGGACTCATGGTCTGGTTCAGCATCGTTCACGACATCATCCTTCATTGCCGCCACTGCTGACGCCTTCACGCGCAATCATCGCCTGCGCTGCGGCTTTTTCGGCGGCGCGCTTGCTGCCGCCCTCGCCCTCGGCAGGCGCAAAACCTTTCACATCCACCTCGATCCTGAAATGCGGATCGTGGTGCGGACCGGAGCGCTCGACCTCGCGATAGGCCGGTGTCGGCAGGCCACGGCCCTGGGCCCATTCCTGCAGCACCGTCTTGGGATCGCGCAGCGGACGCACCGGCTTGCGCATGCGCTCGGTCCAGTTACGCTGCACGAAGCTTTCCGCCGCCGGATAGCCACCATCGAGAAAGATCGCGCCGATCACGGCTTCGCAGATATCGCCGAGCACAGACTTGCGCAACCGCTGACCGGCACCCGCGCCGACCGTGCCAAGCTTGATGCCCTCGAGAAGGCCAAGCAACCGCGCAACATCGGCGCAGGCTTCCTTGCGCACGAGGTCGGCAAGCCGCTTCGACAACTCGCCTTCATCCGCATTCGGGAAGGCGCGAAACAGCATGTCGGAGACCACGAGCCCGAGCACGTGGTCGCCGAGAAATTCGAGGCGCTGATAGCTCTCGGTCCGGCTGCGTTGCGACTTCAGGGCCGACACATGGGTGAAGGCTGTCGCCAGCAGCAGCGGATCCTTGAAGCTGTGGCCGATACGCGTTTCGATCTCGGCTGCGGCGACCTTTGCCGCTGCGCGTGCCTTCTTCTTCCGGGCAGCAGCCGTCTCCGGCGCAGCCTCGGTCGTCGAGCTAGGTTCGTCGGTCTTCGGCGCGGTCTCGATGGGATTTCTGGAGTCGTCGGTCATCGCACGATAGAAAAAATTCGATTCCAGCGTACGGCGGTCGGCCAGCGCCAGATCTGCCATGCGTGTTCGCCCTCGGCGATCGAGAAGAAGATCATTTGCGCGCGACCGACGAGATTCTCGAACGGCACATAGCCGACGGCCGACAGCACGCGGCTGTCCGTCGAATTGTCGCGGTTGTCGCCCATCATGAAGAAGTTGCCGGGCGGCACGGTGTAGACATTGGTGTTGTCGTAGAATCCATTGTCGACGCAATCGAGCGTTTCATAGGTGACGCCGTTCGGCAGCGTTTCCTTCCAGCGTTTCACCCGCGCCGTGGCGTCGGAGCCGCACGGATCCTCGCCGACGAAATCGCTCATGCGTTCGCGCTGCACCGGCTTCTCGTTGATGTAGAGCAGCCCCTCTTTCATCTGGACACGGTCGCCGGGCAGCCCGATCACGCGCTTGATGTAGTCGGTGCTATCGTCCTTCGGCAGACGGAATACCACGACGTCACCGCGCGACGGCTCGGAACCCAAGATGCGGCCGGAGAAGATATTCGGCGACAGCGGGATCGAATAGTGGCTGTAGCCGTAGGAATATTTCGAGACGAACAGGTAATCGCCGACCAGAAGCGTGGCCTTCATGGAGCCAGACGGGATGTTGAAGGGCTGGAACAGGAAGGTCCGGATCACCAGCGCGATCAGCAATGCGTTGATGACAACACGGATAGTCTCGCCGACGCCGCTTTCAGTCTTAGTCCCGGATGTCACGCTCATCGCTTTCCCGATTCCCGCAGCGTCACCGCGCGGCTGGTAGCGCATTTCGGAACCGCGCGGCGTCACGCCCGGCGCTCAAAATGCATTGAATTCATACAGTTACGGCAAGGTCTTGCAAAAGCCTCGAGCGGCATCAACGAGAATTGGCGTCTGTTCGGTGTCGTCGCTGGTTTAAACGGTTGTTGGTAACGGTGCAATGAACCGCCCCGAAAAGCCGCCATGTCCCGTCGGTCCGGCGTGCCGGTCGGTCGTCTCGCCGCTTCCGGCGGCCTCTCGGCCTGCCATCAGGACTTGGCCCAACACTTGGCTCAGGATTTGGGCGAAGGGACGGCCGAAATTATGACGAAAGCCTGCGCCAGCGGCCAATCGTCCGTGATCGACAGATCGATCTGGGCCTCGTGGCCGGGCGGTATCAGGGCCTGCAGACGGGCCAGCGCCCCGCCGGTGAGCTTCATGGAGGGCTTCCCCCCGGGCAAATTGACGACGCCCATATCCCGCCACCAGACCCCCTGCCGGATGCCGGTGCCAAGGGCCTTGGACATGGCCTCCTTGGCGGCAAAACGCTTGGCATAGGTCGCGACCACCATCTTCTCGCTCTTGGCGCGGCGCTGCGCCCTCGCCCGCTCGGCTTCGGTGAAGATGCGATCGAGGAAGCGATCGCCATGGCGTTCGATCACCTTGGCGACGCGCGTGATGTCGATCAGATCGGAGCCGATGCCGATGATCATGACGCGCTCTTGGACTGCATCCGCCCGCGATCCATCGCCGCGCGCATCAGACGCACGGTATCGGACAGACCGATAAACAGTGCCTCGCCGATCATATAGTAGCCGATGTTCAGCTCCATGATCTCGGGCAGCGCCGAGATCGTCTCCGCGGTGGCATAATCGAGGCCATGGCCGGCATGGACTTCGAGGCCTGCGGATTTCGCCAGCTTCGCGCCAGCAACAATGCGCTGCCACTCGTGGGCGGCCTTGGCCGTATCGCCATCGGTGATGGCATCGCACCAGGCGCCCGTGTGCAATTCGATAACCGGCGCCTTGAGCTGCGCCGCCATCTCGATCTGCTTCGGGTCCGCCGCGATGAACAGCGACACCCGCACGCCGGCTTCGGTGAAACGCGCAATCGACGGCTCCAGCGATTCCCGCTGGCCGACCACATCGAGCCCGCCTTCGGTGGTCAGTTCTTCGCGCCGCTCCGGCACCAGACAGACCGCATGGGGCTTCACCGACAACGCAATCCGCACCATGTCCGGCGTCGCCGCCATCTCGAAATTCAACGGCTTGGAGATCTCCGCCTTCAACCGCTCCATGTCGGCGTCGCGGATATGGCGACGATCCTCGCGCAGATGCGCCGTGATGCCGTCGGCCCCTGCGGAGATGGCTTCCAGCGCCGCGCGGACGGGATCGGGATGCTTGCCGCCCCGCGCATTGCGCAGGGTCGCGACGTGATCGATGTTGACGCCGAGGCGCAGCGAGGAAGAGGACATGACGGAATTCCAGAAGACCTAGGGTGAGACGCTAACCATTGACCCGCTCGACCTTCGCCACAACGGCCTTGGCGCGCAACTGGTTGATGATCGCGCTGAGATGCTTGAGGTCGTAGACGCCGAGATCGATGGTCTGTTCGGTGAAATCGGGCGAGCGGCGGTGCATGCTGATATTGTCGATATTGCCGTCATGGTCGGCGATGACCTGAGCGATCTGCGCGAGACTGCCGGGCTCGTTGACATTCTGCAGGAACAATCGCGCCGGAAAACGCTGCGGCGAGGATTCATCGATATCCCAGCGCACATCGACCCAGCGCTCCGGCTCTTCCTCGAAGTCTTTCAACGCCGGTGACTGGATCGGATAGATCGTGATGCCCTCGCCCGGCGTGACGATGCCGACAATGCGGTCGCCCGGTACGGCGCCACCGTTCGGCGCAAACTTCACCGGCAGGTCGGAATTGACGCCGCCGATCGAGATGATCGAGGTGAAGCGCGCCGCGCCATCGGGCGTCCTCACCTTGTCCGCCGTGGACTTCTTGTTGTTGGCCGAAAAGCGGCCGATGCGCTCTTCCTTGTAGTCGGGATACATCGCACGCGCGACGTCTGCGGCGCGCAATTCGCCGCGCCCCACCGAGGCCATCACGTCGTCGATGGAGGTGCGCGCCAGACGCGGCAGCGCGCCCTTCAGCTGGTCGTCCGAATATTCCATCTTGGCGCGCACGAACAGGCGCTCGACGATACGCCGGCCAAGGCTGGCATATTGATCACGCACCGCCGTTCGCGTCGCGCGGCGGATCGCGGCGCGCGCCTTGCCGGTGACCGCAAGACCTTCCCATGCAGACGGCGGCGCCTGCTGTGCGGCCGAGGTCAGCACTTCGACCTCGTCGCCGTTCTGCAATTCGGATGACAACGGCGCGAATTTACCGTTGATCTTGCAACCCACCGCGCTGTTGCCGACGTCGGTATGCACGGCATAGGCGAAGTCGACCACATTGGCATTGCGCGGCAGCGCGATCAGCTTGCCCTTCGGGGTGAAGCAGAACACCTGGTCGTGGAACAGTTCGAGCTTGGTGTGCTCCAGGAATTCTTCCGGATTGGTGCTCTCCGAGAGAATGCCGATGGTGTGGCGCAGCCACGAAAACGCGTTGGATTCGCGCTTGAGCATTTCGGTCGGCGAGCCGATCCCGTCCTTGTAGAACGCATGCGCCGCGATGCCGTATTCGGCGATGCTGTTCATGTCCTCGGTGCGGATCTGCAATTCGACGCGCTGGTTGCCGGGGCCGATCACGGTGGTGTGGATCGAGCGATAATCATTCTGCTTCGGCGTCGAGATGTAGTCCTTGAAGCGGCCGGGCACCACGGGCCAGGTGGTATGCACCACCCCGAGTGCGCGGTAACACGCCTCCATGTCCTTCAACACGACGCGGAAGCCGTAAATGTCCGACAACTGCTCGAAGCCCACCGACTTGCGCTTCATCTTGGTCCAGATCGAAAACGGCTTCTTGCGCCGGCCGGTGACCCGCGCCGTGATGCCGTTCTTCTCCAGCTTCGTGGAGAGATGGCTTTCGATCATGTCGATGAGGTTCTGATTGCGCTCGGTCAGCGAGTCCAGGCGCTGCATCACCACCAGATAGGCGTCGGGATCGAGCACCTTGAACGACAGCTCCTCGAGCTCCTCGCGCATCGCCTGCATACCCATGCGGCCGGCGAGCGGCGCATAGATGTCGAGGGTTTCCTCGGCGATGCGGCGGCGCGAGGCCGGCGGCATGAACTCCATCGTCCGCATATTGTGCAGACGATCCGCAAGCTTGATCAGCAGGACGCGGACGTCGTCGGCGATCGCCAGCAGCAGCTTGCGCAGGTTCTCGGCCTGCTTGGCTTCGCGCGACACCAGTTCGAGCCGCTTCAGCTTGGTCAGCCCCTCGACCAGCGCGCCGATCTCGGCGCCGAACAGCTTGTCGATTTCAGTCCGGGTCGCCTCGGTGTCCTCGATCGTGTCGTGCAGCAGCGCCGCCACGATGGTGGCGTCGTCGAGCTTGAGGTCGGTGAGGATCGCCGCCACTTCCAGCGGATGGGAGAAATACGGGTCGCCCGAGGCCCGCGTCTGCTCGCCATGGGCGACCATGGCATAGACATAGGCGCGGTTGAGCAGGTCCTCGTCGGTATTCGGATTATAGGCCCGGACGCGGTCCACCAGGTCATATTGCCGCATCATCCGGACACGGGACGTGCGCGGCACCTTGGCCGGAACTGGCGTCTCTGCGGACTGTGCTTCAGGCGAAACTGGCGGGACCGCGGCGACCGTGTCGTTCGCAGCCTGCATCTGCCGTCTATTACGGCGCGAAGTCGCCATCCTAGCCTCGTTCGATCCGGTCAGCAGCGACCTGGATTCTTCATCTCAAGTTTGCCCTGAAACGGACTGCAAAAGCAAAGGCCCGGACGCATGTCCGGGCCTTTGTGATAGCCGATGATCAAGACGGTTAAGCAAATAACCGTGTGTCTCGTTTTACTCGTCTTCCTCGGGCTGCTCTTCCGGCGGAGCCAGGCCTTCGAGGCCCTTGAGCAGCTCTTCTTCGGTCATGCGCTCGACAGCCACTTCGGTATCGTCGGCATCGACGCTGGCGCCGGCGGAGCCGATCAGCGGAATCGTATCCGGCTCGGGCTCATCGACCTCGACGAACTTCTGCAGCGAATGGACCAGTTCTTCGCGGAGATCTTCCGGGGAGATGGTCTGATCGGCGATTTCGCGCAGCGAAACAACGGGATTCTTGTCGTTGTCGCGATCAATCGTAAGTTGTGAACCGGACGAAATCATTCGTGCCCGGTGTGCTGCCAGCAGCACCAGGTCGAACCGGTTGTCGACCTTATCGATGCAATCTTCGACGGTTACGCGCGCCATAAAATGTCGCTCCGTTTGTTGTGGGACCGAATATGATGATTAAGTGCCGTAGGTATAGGGGCTTTGCGGCATCCGCAAGGACCAATTTGGAATTGCGCCCGCTTGGCTTGGTTTTCTGCCTCACTATGGTACCCTCTGAAAGCCGCAGAAGCGGCGGCATCCATCTGGCCAGAAGCAAATATCTCGACACCAAAAGGCTTCATTGCAAGGGCAGATGGATCGGCATATTCGAGCAGTTCCAGACCAGCTGATTGCGTGGCGTCAATAAGCTCGATCCGACGCAGAGCGGACGACAAATGTGATTCAAATGCGCAACGACGAAGTCGCGCCAAAAACGCTAACAACAACACACCACATGAGAAAACTTGATGCCCCTCACGTCTAACAAGATCGCTCTCTTCATTGACGGCGCCAACCTGTATGCGACCGCCAAGACGCTTGGCTTCGACATCGACTACAAGCGCCTCCTCAAGGAATTTCAGAGCCGCGGCACCCTCGTCCGGGCCTTCTATTACACCGCCATCATCGAAGATCAGGAATACTCCTCGATTCGCCCGCTGATCGATTGGCTCGACTACAACGGGTATACGGTGGTGACCAAGGCCACGAAGGAATTCATCGATGCGTCGGGCCGGCGCAAGGTGAAGGGCAATATGGACATCGAGCTGGCTGTCGATGCCATGGAACTGGCCGAACATGTCGACCAGATCGTGCTGTTCTCGGGCGACGGCGACTTCCGCTCCCTGGTCGAGGCCGTGCAGCGCCGCGGCGTCCGCGTGACTGTCGTATCCACGATCTCGAGCCAGCCGCCCATGATCGCCGACGAGTTGCGCCGGCAGGCAGACGTGTTTACCGATCTCATGGAGCTGCAGAGCAAGCTTGGCCGCGACCCGGCAGAGCGCCCTGCTCCGCGCGAACCGCGTCACCAGACGCCGCAATTCCTGCAGCGCGCGACCACCATGGCGCCACGAGGCGATGAAGATTTCGAAGACTAAGACGCAACTCAGCCGACAACAGCCGGCGGTGGTCGCAACCACGATTTCCGCTGGTACTTCCACCGATCCCGGGCGCGATTGTCCACTGTGCCCCCGCCTCGTCGAGTATCGGCTAGAGGTGCGCGCGCGCGACCCTGACGGCTACAACGGACCCGTGCCGTCTTTCGGCACATCCGATGCTGCCCTCCTGATCGTGGGCCTCGCCCCCGGCGTGCAGGGCGCCAACCGCACCGGGCGCCCCTTTACCGGCGACTATGCCGGCGACCTCCTCTACGAGACCCTGCTCGATTTCGGATTCGCTGCGGGCACCTACGGAGCCCGCCCCGATGACGGGCTGACGCTGCAGGATTGCCGGATCACCAATGCGGTGCGCTGCGTACCACCGCAGAACAAGCCCTTGCCCGTCGAGATCACGACATGCCGGCCGTTCCTGATCGCGACCATGGACACGATGCCACGATTGCGGGCCATCGTCCTCCTCGGCCGCGTCGCCCATGACACGATGCTGAGGACGCTTGGCATTCGCGCCGTGACAGCGCCTTTTGCGCACGGCGCCGTCCACGATGTCGGCCGCTTCAAGCTCTACGATAGCTATCACTGCTCACGCTACAACACGAACACGCGCGTGCTGACACCCGAGATGTTCCGGGCGGTGTTCGCGCGGGTGAAGGCGGATCTGGCGCAGGCTTAGACCGGGTTGGCCTTCAGCCACTCCAGCACGTCGCCTGCGTTCCGGTCCGGTGGAAACACCGGATAGAACACATGGGTGATCTTGCCGTCGTCGATGATCATGGCCATGCGCTTGATCATCGTGAGATCGGCGACCACCATGGTCGGCAGCCTGAGCGCATCGCTCAGTTCAAGCTGCTCGTCCGAGAGCACCGGAAACGGCAGATGCAGCCGCCCGGCCATTTCAGTTTGATATTCGTTGCTCTGTGTCGACAGGCCGAACACATGCTTTGCGCCTGCAGCCTTCAACTCCGCAAACAGATCGCGGAACGAACAGGTCTGCGGCGTACAGCCGCGCGCGCCGGGGATCATGTCCCAGTCGTCCACGAGAGCAATCTTGCCGGGCTCGCCCGTGCGCGGATAGCCGAACACCACGGTGCGGCCCTTGAGTTCGGACAGTATCACGGCCGTGTCGTTGGTGGCACGCAGGCTGACCGGCGGGATCGTCATACCGATCAGATGATTGGCGGCGCCATCGTCTTCCGGTGCCGGGATCTTGCTCCAGTCGACTTCGAGCAGGTTACCTTGCGTCATCTCATCCTCTTGTCTGCGGGGATGGGCGACGCCCAGCCTCAGCCTCTCGCGCGGAGCAGACGGCCCTTCTCGCGGCCCCAGTCGCGGTCCTTCTCGCTCGCACGCTTGTCGTGGAGCTGCTTGCCCTTGGCCAGCGCCAGCTGCAGCTTAACCCGGCCGCGTTCGTTGAAGTACATCTTCAACGGCACAAGGGTCATGCCCTGACGTTCTACCGCACCCATCAGCTTGTTGATCTGCTTGCGATGCAGCAGCAGCTTGCGCGGCCGCTTCGGCTCGTGATTGAAGCGATTTGCCTGCAGATATTCAGGGATGTTGCAGTTGATCAGCCAGATCTCGCCGTCCTTTGGATCAGCATAGGATTCCGCAATCGTGCTTTTGCCATTGCGGATCGACTTCACCTCGGTACCGGTCAAGGCGATGCCCGCCTCGACCGTGTCCTCGACGGCGTAGTTGAACCGCGCCTTGCGGTTTTCTGCGATCACCTTGATCGGGCGTTCGTTCTTCTCGGCCATCGTCCAATACTTTCAGCGTACCTGACCGAATATAAGTACCGCAAACGCCCGGCCCAAGCTCCGGGCTTAGGCCTTCTTGAGCAGATCGCGGATCTCGGTCAGCAATTCTTCTTGGCGGGTCGGCTTCGGCGGTTCAGCCGGCTTGGCGGCATCGTTGCGCTTCAGCTGGTTCATGAAGCGGATGACGATGAACAGGACGAAGGCGACGATAATGAAGTTCAGCGTGAGGGTCAGGAAGTTGCCCCAGGCCAGCACGGCGCCCTGCTTCTTGGCATCGGCCAGATTGGTTGCCGTGACGGTTTTGGAAAGACCCGTGAAGTAATTCGAGAAATCGAGACCGCCGGTGATGGCGCCGATGACCGGCATGATGATGTCGGCGACCATCGACGAGACGATGGCACCGAAGGCTGCGCCGATGATCACGCCGACGGCGAGATCGACCACGTTGCCCTTCATTGCAAAATCGCGAAATTCCTTCAGCATCTGCAATTCCTCTTGTTTTCAACGAGTAACGGGGACGCACTTACAAATAAGGAACGATGACGCAGCCAAAGTCACTCGATATCTGACTGATGCAGATGCCTAGTTGATGAGGCCGGCAAAGACCATGGCGTCGCGGATCACCTTGCCGGTCGGCGGCGTCACCGTCAGCAGCGGCAGACGCACCTCCTCCGTGATGCGGCCCAGCAATCCGAGCCCATGCTTGGCGCCGGCAAGACCAGGCTCCTTGAAGATCGCGTCATGCAGCGGCGTCAGGCGATCCTGGATCTTGAGCGCCCCGGCATAGTCGCCCTTGAGCACCAACGACATCAGTTCGGCACACAGCTTCGGCGCAACATTCGCCGTCACCGAAATGCAGCCATGGCCACCCGCCGCCATATAGGCCAGCGCGGTCATGTCTTCGCCGGACATCTGGATGAAATCCGATCCCATGGCGTGACGCTGCTTGGACACGCGCGCGAGATCGGCAGTGGCATCCTTCACGCCGGCGATGTTCTTCAGCTCATACAGGCGCGCCATTGTGTCGACGGACATATCGACGACCGACCGCGGCGGAATATTGTAGATGATGATCGGAATGCCGATCGCATCGTTCACCGCCTTGAAGTGCTGATACATGCCCTCTTGCGTGGGCTTGTTGTAATACGGCGTCACCACCAGCACGGCATCCGCGCCAGCCTTCTCGGCGTGCTTTGCCAGTGCCACCGCTTCCTTGGTGGAGTTGGACCCGGCGCCGGCGATCACCGGCACGCGGCCCTTGGCTTCGTCGATGCACCATTCGACGACCTTGTAATGCTCTTCGTGGCTCAGCGTCGGGCTCTCGCCCGTGGTACCGACCGGAACAAGACCGTTGCTGCCTTCCGCGATCTGCCAGCTGACGAGCGCGCGAAAGCCTGCCTCGTCCAGCGCACCGTCTTTGAACGGCGTGACCAGAGCTGTGTAAGACCCCCGGAAATTCGTCTTGGTGGCTGCCATGGTCTGCTCCGAACGCGATGCGGCTTTAGCCGTCTGCTTGAACCGATTGATTGAACTGCAAGTCTTATCGAGTCTGCGGCTGCGGCGAAAGACCGCCCAGGGCGGTTTCAGGTCGGTTTCCGGCCGGTTTCAGCGCGGTTTGCCGGCTATTCAGCCGTGATTTCGCCGCGGTGGTCGGGCAGAGAGGAGCGTGCGGTCACAGAAATTGACGATTTGGTCACCGTTTCAATCAAATACATCATGGGAATGCGTGCGATTGTCTGATTCGCCGCGAGGGAATGCCGTGAAGCACCTGCTCCTCACCACGACTGCGCGGCGGACAGCCTTGCAACGGACAGCCTTGGGCTCCGGCCTGGCGCTGGCGGTCGGGGTATCGGTGCTGGCCGTCGAGGCCTGGGCGGCCGCCAAGGTTCCATTGCCGAAAGCGCGTCCGATCGCGCGCAGTGCCACACAGGCCTCAACGGCCGTAGCTGCCCCCGCGAAGCCGCTGGCGCCGGATGCCGCGAGCCCGGCTCCTGCGATCCAGCCCGCCACCCGCCAGCACGCTGTCATTCCTCCTGTCATCAAGAGGCCGGTCGCCCGTGCCGCCGTCGCTGCGACGACATCGACCCCGCAGGCGGATGCCGAAACGCTCGAAAACGTCATCGAGCTGATCCGCAAGCGCAAGGGTTCGGAAGCCGCGCAGTTGGTGCAGACGATTGGCGATCCGGTGGCGCGCAAGCTCGGCGAATGGATCTATCTGCGCAGCGATGACAATGGCGCTTCGGTCGAGCGCTACCGCGCTTTCGTCGCCGCCAATCCGAGCTGGCCGTCGCAAACCTTCCTGCGTCGCCGCATCGAAGCGGCGCTGTGGGACGACAAGCGCGAGGACTCCGCGATCCAGTCCTATTTCGAAAGCGAGAAGCCGATTTCCGCCAAGGGCAAATTCGCGCTCGCCAAGTCGCTGCTCGCGCGCGGCGACCGCGCCGGCGCGGAGCGGCTGATCCGCGACGCATGGCGCAGCGATCCGATATCGGGCGATACCGAGAACCTGGCCATCGACATGTTCGGCCCGCTCATCACGCCCGGCGATCACAAGGCGCGCATGGATATGCTGCTCTATGGCAGCGATTCCGATGCGGCGCTGCGCTCCGCCAAGCGCCTCGGCGGCGCACAGATGGCGCTGGCCCGTGCGCGCATCGGCGTCTCCAGGAAGGCATCGAACGCCAACGCCTTGCTCGCCGCAGTGCCGTCCGAGCTGCATAGCGACCCCGGCTACATCTTCAGCCGTATTCAGCAGTTGCGCCGCGAGGAGAAATTCGGCGAAGCGGCGCGCCTGATGATCGCAGCGCCGCGCGAGCCGCAGCGCCTGCACAATCTCGACGAATGGTGGATCGAGCGACGGCTCACGGCGCGCAAGTTGCTCGACGTCGGCGAACATCGCTCGGCCTATCTCGTGGCCCGCGATGCCGCCCTGCCCGCGCGCGATATCTACAAGACCGAACAGGAATTCACCGCCGGCTGGATCGCGCTACGCTTCCTGAAAGATCCCGCAACCGCCGCGCAGCATTTCGCGCGGATCGGCGTCGGCAGCGTCAATCCGACAGCCCTCGCCCGCGCCGGTTACTGGCAGGGCCGCGCCGCAGAGGCCGCAGGCCGCAGCCAGGAAGCGCGTGCCGCCTATACGCGCGCGGCTGAGCAGTCCACCAGCTATTACGGCCAGCTCGCGCGCGCGAAGCTCGGCCTGCAGCAGCTCGACATCAGCGGCGCGTTGACCGCCCGCGCGCGCGGGCTCGATCGACTGGAAATCGTCCGCGCAGTGCAACTGCTATATGCGCTCGACGAGCGCGAGATCGCGGTACCGATTTTCGCAGACGTGGGCGAGAACGGCGATCCGGAAGCAGTGCTCGGCCTCAGCGAACTCGCGCAACAGAACAAGGACGCGCGCGGCATGCTGCTGGTCGGCAAGGCAGCGCTCAATCGCGGCCTGCCCTTCGATCACTATGCCTATCCCACCAACGGCATTCCGAGCTATCGTCCGGTCGGACCCGAAGTCGAACCTGCCGTCGTTTATGCGATCGCGCGGCAGGAAAGCGCCTTCAATCCGGCCGTCGTGTCGCCGGCCCAGGCCTATGGCCTGATGCAGGTGACGCCGAGCGCGGCGCAATATGTCGCCAAGCGACACGGCGCCACCTATGACCTCGCGCGCCTGAAGAGCGACTCGACCTATAATGCGGCACTCGGCGCAGCGGAACTCGGTGGCCTGCTCGAGGACTATCGCGGCTCCTATATCATGACCTTCGCCGGCTATAACGCCGGGCGCGGTAGCGTGCGCAAGTGGATCGAACGCTACGGTGATCCACGTGACCCCAGGGTCGATCCGGTCGACTGGGTCGAGTCGATTCCGTTCTCGGAAACGCGCAACTACGTCCAGCGCATCATGGAAAACCTGCAGGTCTATCGCGCCCGCTTCGGCGGTGGCTCACGGCTGCAGATCGAGGCCGACCTACATCGCGGCAGCACGAGCGTCGAATAGCACGCGATAACAGCCCGAACTCACCACCGTCATTGCGAGGAGAGCTCGCAGCGTCGTGGTCAAACGTCATCCACGCAAGCAAAAACCCCCGGCAGTTTCCTGCCGGGGGTCTTTGTTTCAGATAGCGAATGCCGTGAGGCAGTCGATATTAGAACGAGCGCAGGATCTGCACCGAACCGTTGTAGAGGTTCTGGTTGCTCGTGTTCAGGATCGTGCCGGCCGGCTTGCCGGACATGCTGTTCACGGTGTAGGTGCCGTTCAGGTTCTGCTCGAGGCGGCTGTAGGTGAATTCAGCCGACAGGGTCAGGTTCTTGACGGGGGTCCAGGCGGTACGGGTACCGATCTGGGCAATGGCGAAGTCGAAGTTGCCCGTGCCGGCGAAGGTGCCAGCGCGAGTGGCTGAAGCCGACGAGCTGCTGTTGCCCGGGCCACCCGTGGTGAGGCCCTGGAAAGCTGCCATCATCAGAGCATTGCCGTCACCATACGAGATGCTGCTGTAGCTGCCGAACAGCGACGTGCGCCATGCCGGGTTCCAGTAGTGCTCGTAGAAGCCGGCGACCGACCAGGCTTCGCTCTGGATGATCTGGCCATTGGTGGTGTACACGCCGTCGAGAACGTAACCGAAGCCGATGGAGTTGCCATCAACCTTCGCGAAACGACCGCCGCCCGAGGTGTCGGTGGTGCCGCCGGCGATTGCGTACTTCGCTGCGCCCTTGGCGTAGGTTGCTTCGAGCTTCAGAGTGTCGCCAGCGCCGGTGGGCAGGTTCTTGAATTCAACCGCGCCGTTGACTGCGAAACCGTACTTGTCGTCAGCGTGACCGGTGTTCTCGGTCGAACCGTAGAAGCCCGGGGTAGCAGCGTGCATCGCAGCGCCGAAGTGCAGGGTGCCCCAAGCCTGGTCGAGGCGGAGGTTGCCGACGACGTCAGGAATGTGGTTGCCGCCGTAAGCGTTGCCCAGGAAGGTGTTCGAGTTCGTGCCGTAGAACGCACCCGTGAACGTGCTCGCGCCCGGTCCGGTGATGAACGCGTTGGTGTTCCAGAGACCGGCATTGCGGTAGGGCGAAGCGTTTTCGAGCGAGATCGTCGCCGACACGCCGTTACCGAACGAAGCGGTGTAGGCGATCTGCGGGATACCGGTCGTGTTGTTCGAACCGGCCATGAAGCCCGACGAGATGTAAGGCTTGTTGAGGGCCCACTGCGGGTCGAACTGCGAGACGGCCTTACCGAAGGTGAAGCCGGCGAACTGGATGAAGGCGTAGTCGACTTCGGTGAAGCCGCCAGCGATCGATTCACGGTTCTGCGAGAAGTCGAACTGGATGTTCGCGTAGGTACGAACGACACCATATTCGGTGGCAGTGCGGGTATCGGTGGTCAGGTTGATACGTTCGCGGGTGATGAAATAATCCTTGGTCCAAAGATTATTGCCACCAGCGCCACCCTGCCAGAACGGGGTGTCGTAAGCTGCGGCGTTGAACGAGGTGTCCAAACGGATCGCGCCGCCGATCTTGATGCAGGTATCGGTGCCCGGGATGTAGTAGAAACCCGCGCCGTAGAGCGAGCAGATCTTCACGTATTCGACCGCTTTGGCCTTGACGGGAAGATCGGCTGCCTGAGCTCCGCCAACGGCGAGCAGAGCTGCCGTCGAGCCGAGGATAAGGCCCTTAATCGTCTTCATGTAAACCTCCAAGTTGCTTTAGGGAAGGTTCTGCAACGGGGTGGAGGCCACCCTGAAGACAAGTCCCCTTAATCCCTGACAACCCGCAAACGCTCCGAATCGCAAAACCCGTCGCACAAAACGTGACGACGAGGTTCAGGACGAACCACTTTACGGGACGACCTCGGGATGCCCCCCTCCGTCGCACCGAGACCATCTCCCAAGGTGTCTCGCTTCGCAACAATGGAACGCCTCAAAGCCGCCTCCATTCGGCCGTTTCCCAGCCTGTGTTGCTTAAATCACACGGACTCGTGAATAGGCATTCCTGGCAAGCCATTGCTTCAACATGGGAATTTCGGACGCCACATTTCCGGTCGGCGGTCACGCCCGTAACGAGCAGAAACACCTTCACACCCGCATGCCACGTAACGGGCCGACTTCCCCGGTCCATGGGCCGAATCGTCTCGCATCTGCCCAGCGATAAATTCCCCGGCAAACGCGCAACGCCGGAAGGCAATCAATAAATGGCCTCCGGGCCCACTATTCCCGTGGCAAATGCACCATCGGCGGGAGCGGCATCGCACGATTATAAAGAGTCATCCACACCAGACCTGTCCGATTTTTGCGAACATAGGCTGCAGACCGCGATCTGGCGCTTGCGGCTCGCGACGGTGTCGGGCATATGCAGCAACGATGGAGCTGTGGCCGAGTGGCTGAAGGCACCGCTTTGCTAAAGCGGCATACCTCTCAAGGGTATCGAGGGTTCGAATCCCTCCGGCTCCGCCATTTTTCCTATATTCTATTGATATTGTTCGATATTCTTAAAATCGACGCTCTCGCGCTCGACGCGCGGACTGGGGAGGCCGAGCGAGCGCCAGACTGACGGAAGATCGCGATTGCTGCCTTCAATGAAGATTGGGCAGCAAAGGCGATGCCGCAGATCGCTCGCCCAGCTTTTGAAGAATTGCGACCTCCAGCTTGAAGCCCGCCGGCCGGCTTACAAGGATTGGCAGTGAAAAGGGAGCGTTGCGACTTTCGCGAAACTCCTCGGAAAAATGGGGGCTACGAGCAGTGCGTCCGGGTAGCCAGAGTCAGCACGAGAACCATTGAAAAACCCGCCGGGTCGCTCCGGCGGGCCCGCAATGTTGCGCGTCAGGGAATCCGGGCGACTTCTTGCGGCGCGGCAGGCTCTGCCCTGCCGGGCTTTTCGGTTGCCTGACTAACAGGCAGTTGCAGCACGATCGCCCTTTGCCCGGGCTTGAGATCTGTGACGAGAACGATCTTGCCGTTCGAGAATTCGAGCGCGTCATGATGATGGTGAGATTGGCCTACGTCGATTTGGCGAAAACGGGCCAGCCGATCGCCCACATTACGGCGAAACACCCACCCATCGACCCGGACATCGTGTTCAAAGGCGAGTTCGGTACCGGGACGAAGGCACACTGCGACGTGAAGATCGTCGCAGCTTGCGAACCCCCGGGTTGTCGTGGAAGGAAATCTGGTCGACACCAACCTATCCGCCACCTCCGCGGGACGGGTAGCGACCGCGTGCAGGCTGTAATCACACATGGATGCGCTCCTATGGATGGCCACCCAGCAAATGCGCAACATTTTTGGACCGGGTTGGTTGCAGCGCCATGCAAAAAAACTGCCGGCGTAGCTTCCGAAGCGAGCGCACTTTCCGCTGATCTGAGGCAGCAGCGTAACGATCATCGGCCGAAGCGTTTCCCGTCGCATGACGGACCCGGAATGCGTCCCTGTATCGGAAGCGAAACTGCACCAGTGAATCGCCCGTCACACTCTGCCGCGCCTGGCTCGTTCAAATGCCTCATCCCAGACGGGAAGCGGATATACCGCATGGAAATAGTCGAACGTCCGAAGCATTGAGGCTGCGCTATCAGGGTAGCGCGTCGCAACGTCCAGTACTTGATGTTTGATGAAGGTCGCGTGTTTGGCGTCCTCTGTGGCATGCTCGATAACGAACCGCAGGCCATCGCGAGGAAGTTCCCGCGCCTCAATGACAGGCAGAGCCGCCTGAGTGACAAGGGCAGTCAGTTGCTCGAATAGATACTCAGCCCCCAAGTAGCCCAGCGGGTCCTCCACTTGAGCCATTCGCCACCAAACCGCTGCGACCACGAATGTAGCTGGCGAGGGATGCGCTTCGACGGCATCCGACAGCTTCCCGCCAAGCTTTCCAAAATCTTCTACAGCCCAAATTCCGTGCTCAGCCTCTTCAGCCTTGTGGCCGCAGAGCGCCTGAATAAGCTTAACTTCCGATTTCGGAAGTCGACCGAACATATGGAAACCGGCCTCTGTCGTGTGCTTCTGATACCAGGCGACTGACCGGAATATCTCTCGGACCAAGGCCAGGATTTCCTCTCGCGGAGTCGCTGGATCAGAGATGAGCTGCCATCCACGCCAGTGCTTTACATCAGCGAAGATATTATTCACGCGCCATTCAAGCTCCATGAACGTATCGTGCGCAAGCGGCGAATAATGATCGCTCGGCTTGTTGGCTACGTTCACTTGAAGGCCCCCTTGGACGTGGGTGACGATGACCGGCCGGCCTCGGCAACCGACCAGAGCGGCGAGCTGATGTTTCGCATATGCTCGAAATCTTCCATCTCGTGGACCAAGACGTTCAAAACGCCTGCAACCGGATCAATGAATTTCTTTCCAATCGACCGAAAATCCAAATCGCTCAAACAATGATACCAATTCGTCGCGTGTACTAACGAGGCATTGTTCTGCGCCGATGGTTACCCCCGTATGATAAACCTCTTTGAAAAGATCATTTATCATCGGGCGCGCAGTTTTTGGCCGCATCGCACATCGGGAGCTGATGACCGCTTCGTGCAGGCGGCCCGGATTGGCAGCTTCTACGAGTGGCGATAAGTGGGCGTCATGGAGCGCATCGGATGCAAGGGATCTGCGAACGCTGCCAATCTGCACGATGTCCGACAAAGTAGAGGCCACTGACACGGGACTACTATGCTCTGCGAGCCGTGAAGGAACGTTCAGCCGCCTTGGCGGACTCACTGGGAAAGCTGGACAATCAGATAGCAATCGGTAGCCCTCAATTCCTCCTGTCGTACTTGGGGAATGTGGGGGTCGCATCCCCCAATTGGGTTACCCTCAGCGAGCGGCTTCGCCGGCGCGGACAAGGTATCAGCGGAAGCGAGAAAGGGTTTCGCTCGTCCTTTCCCACAATTGTCGCCGTGCTTCCTCGCTATACGCTGGGGCAGCAGGTGTCAGCGGGCGCCCGTTCTTCGCTGAGACATATGCCCCGGACCGTTGGCCTGCATTTCCACGCCGGATATAGCTGGGCGAACGCCGTGCAGTGGCGACAGTGTGCAGCCGGGACGAGAATGTCGCGACGAGCATCGTGCCTGACGCTCGCCGGCCACATTGCGAGATCTCTCCCTCTTACCGAACCAGGCGACGGCGTTCGTCCGGCGTCAGTTGATCGATGGCAGCCTGCTCGAGCGCGCCCGCGCCGATCACCTGGACGGGGCTGCCCGGATTTTGCGTGCGGCGTTCATCGCGCTGGTCGTGCTTTCTTTCCTCATCGCCTTTCTGATCGCCTCCCCCGCCATAGCCCAGCACTTCGACGATGATCACCGAAGGATTGCTATTGGCGGCCTGCTGCGGCGTAGCCGTCTGCTGCGTTGCCGCCGTTGCATTGCTGGTGGAGAGGGCTGCGGTGATGCTGGGTCCCTGTACGGTCGGAATGCCAGACGATGCACCTTGCACCTGGATGTTGGCCGCGTTGACGATCTGCAAGGCGGCGAGGTTGATATTGCCCGACACGCGGATGCCCGCCTCGCCCGCATCGATCGTGCCAAGCGGCGCGATCAGGTCGATATCGCCCGCTTTCACTTCCGGGATCGGATTGAGCGTGGCGATGCCGGCGCCGGCCGATGGCACCTGCGGCGACAGTGTCACGTTGCCGTAGTTGTCGTAGACGCGTTTCGGCGGTGTGTAGAGGACGGTAGTCTTGGCGCCACGGCCGGCGTTGATGTCACCCGATGCCGACCATGCGAGAATGTTGCCGCCGAAGGTCGTCATGATGCGCGACAGGCCGAGCAGCACGCTGCCCTGGCTGTAGATCTGGATGTCGCCCCGACCTTGCGTGACGACGCCCGACGTGCCCGCCGGCAACGTGCCTTCGACACCGACCACGACCTTGCCGGACGGTGCCAGCATCTGGATATCGCCACCGAAATTGGTGTGCACACCAGCATCGCCAAACATCGTGATATCGCCGCGGCGCGCGATTGGATTGCCCTGGGCATCCTGGTCCGGGAACAGCGTTGCGATCATCTGGCGACCGCGCAGGTATGACCCGTAGCGCGAACTGGCCGCGTCGTTGTATTCGCGGCCACCTGCGGTGAGCTCGGCGAAATACACCTGGCGCAGGAAGATGCGTTGCTGCTCCGGCGGCAGTGCGGCAAAAGTCGCGCGCGCCTCCTCCACCGATCCAGCGACGTTGCCCCGCTCCTTGAGCCAGGCGATCAATTCCCCTTCATATGTCTTGGCAACCTTGCCGATCTGGTGGGCAAGCGGCACGCCGGCCGCCGCCAGATTGGCGGGATCGAGATAGAGCGCCGCGAGCATGGCGTAGTCGGGTCCATTGACGCCGACACCGGCCATCATCGCGATGGAGGCGCCGGGCCGGTTGTCGCCGGCGACCAGTGGTCCGATCGAGGTCACCGAAGCCTTGTCGGCCTGGTCGAGATTGCGCCCGGCCGTCACCTCCAATGTGCCCGGGCCTGCGACCTGCACATTGGCATAAGTGATGTCGCGGCCCGCCTGCAGCAGCGAGACGTCGTCACTGTTGTTGTTCACAATCACCAGATTGGGATTGATGATGTCGCCGCTGGCGCGCACCCGCGTCGCGATGCCGCTGCGATACCAGGTCAATTGTGTGCGGCCTGCAGACGAGACCGAATCGAAGGTCCGGATCGCGCCGCTCGACAATCCGACGATGTCGCCATTGGCCGCATAGAACAATGCCGATGACGGATCGCCGGCGTGCAGCATGGTCCTGCCGATGGTGTCGGGGCCGAAGGCGAACAGCGGATATGTGTCGGGTACACCGATGACCGATCTCTCTTGGGAATCGACCAGTGATCCCTGCGGACTGGTATTGGAGAACGCGGCGCGGCCATCGGCCGAATAGCCGACAAAGGCCGCACGGAACGGCGTCGGAAGCGGCGTGTCCGAACCCGACATGCCGATCGTGTAGCCGCCGCCATAGATCGAGGTGCCCGCGAGCAATTCCAGCGCACCCTTGGGAGACGGTGCCAGCAGGGTTGAACTCGTGGAAGAAAGACCGCCACCGGCCGAGTTACCGAAATAGATACTGCCAGCGCCGGCGACTGCGCGCAGGATCGACGGATAGACGATCGCCGTATCGCCGGTATCGGCGTTGCCCAACTTGCTTCCCGCAGCGATGTCCGGCTTGATGACCGCATCGGTGCCGGGCGTCAGGTTGCCGCCTGCGGACATCAGATTGATGGCCGTATGATCGGTCCAGAGCGAGAACCAGCTCTGGCCGATGGTCGCCGTGCCGCTGGCCGTAAGCTTCGAGAGATTGCTGGTGAACACCCGGCCGGGGTCGGACGCGGTGCCGAGCACCAGATCACCCGACGTGTTCAGATAGATCGCGGAATCGCCCGGCAACAATTCGATGCCGCCCTGGCTGTTGGCGACGGTCGAGGTGAACGGATCGACGGGACGCACATCCGTGCGGTCGCCGTCGAAACCGCGTAGCGTCTTCTGGTTGGCGCGATACAGCGTATTGATACCGCCGACCGCCGACGCCGACAGCGTCGTCAGACCGCGCAGATTGGTCAGCGTACCGTTGAGGCCCGTATTCTGGCTGTTGGACAACCGGCCGCTCGCAAATTGAACCGCGTCGAGATTGGGGTTCAGCACGCCGCCGATCTTGATCTGCAGATCGCCGCCGCCGGTCAATGTCAGATTGCCCGATGCATCGACGCGTCCGGTGCTGCCCACCGCAACAACCAGCGCCTGGCTGCGCGGCGAAGCGGCCAAAACAATATCCCCGCGCGGCGTGATGATGCCGGCATCGCCCGCGGCAGTGATGGTGACGTTACCGCCGCCGAGTGTGCCGAAGCCGGTAAAGCCGGCCATATATGGCGACGCCGGCTGATTGCTGATCGGCGCCGATGTATAGGTGCCAAAATTGATCCACCACGAGGTCGCGATGCCGGATGCATCGGTGACTGCACTACCGGTCCCCTGCCGCCACAACCAGTTGCCCACGCCAGAGCTATTCACGTTGTCGTGCGGCATCTGGCCCCAGACGTCGCCGACGAGATCGCGGCCGACGCGGATATCCAGATTGCCGCCGTGCTCAGGATACCAGGCCTGATAGGTACTTGCCGCAGCATCATAGATCGGCGGCAACGCGCCGTTGACGCTCTGGCCCCGCGGCAGGTTGAACGGGTTGTTGCCGGTCCCGTCCAGGATCGCGGCAGATTGCATGCCGGCGGTGTAAACGCCGAACGCAGAGTTCATCCGCAGGTCTCTCGCAGCGACCATGCCGAGATCGCCGCTTCCGGTCCGGACCACGCTGAAGGCTGGCGACAGATAGTTCACGGTGGTCACATCGCGGATCGGAACCGTGGACGCTGAGCAGAAATCTGGCAAAACATCGCATATCCAGAGATCGTCGTTTCCTATGGGGTCTCCCTCAGTTCCCCAACCGTTCTCGACTGCATATGGCGTCCACACGAAAATCGTCCCGCCAACCTGCTTGATCTCAGTGGTCAAGTTGGAATGGGTGTCGGCGAGAATGATCGAACCACGCGACGATGGATTGGTGGCGCGGCGATCCGCCGAGGCGAGGTCCGCACCGGCCGTGAGCTGGATGCTCCAGCTCGTCGTGCCTTCGGGCAGCATCGGCGCAACTGCCCAGTTATCGCTGCGCGCGGCGCCCGGCCGCAAATCGACAGCAGAATCGCCCGGCAACTGGACATTCGTTCCCGACGGAATGACAGAGCCGCGCGCCAGCGTGGTCTGCACCACCGTCTTCATGGCGATGGGCAGCACGACGTTCTTCGGCCAGACCAGCGCCGCGACCTCGGCAGCGACGCGAAGCGGCGTGCCTGCGCCCAGCTTCATGCCGGCATCGGCCACGAGATCTGCCGTCAGCACGGTGCCGGCCGCAGCCCGGATGCTGCCATCGGCGTTATAGACATTCGCCGACAGCACGGTGCCGGCTCCGAATGTGTAGCTTCCCGTCAGCACCGCATCCACCGGCAGCGTCGTGCCGACCGGCAAGGTCATCGCGGCAACCGAGATATCGAAGTTCAAAGCGGCCTTCATCGGAAACACAGTTCCGATGTCCAGCACCACACCGTCGATGGGAATCGTGATGTCGGCGCCATAGGCATTGTGTTTGTCGAATTGCGGCAGGCTCGTTTCCGAGAGATACCAGCCCTTGTCCGCTGGCGTGGCAGCCGGCGGCGCGAAGCCGTCGGTGATGCTGCCATAGACATGGAGGTTGCCGGCCGCGCGCAGCACCAGCGCGCCCGGTTCGCCGAAGCCGCGCCGCGCGGCGTTGAGAGGCGCGGAATCCGGCCCATAGCGCCAGTTCGACAGATCGATATCGCCGAGCACGGTCAGATTGCCGTCTGGATTGACGGCACTGTTGCTGACGATCTCGACGCCCGGACGCAGATGATAGTTGCCGAGACCGGCCAGGCGCGCCGCCAGCGCTCCGTTGGCGAGCGCCGCGTCGATATAGGTTCGGCTGTGACCGTCAATCGTGTTGAGATAGTCTTGCGTGATCAGCTGCGTGGTTTGTCCCGCAGCATCCGGCGTGGGCGCCATCGGGGCATCGTCGTAGGTCCTGAAGCCGTGCACCGCGATCGTCTTGACGCCGAGGATCGTCGGCGTGCCCACGACATCGACCGCCACATCGTTGCCGCCGATACGGGGCGCGTTCAGCGTCAGCGTCCCGCGCGCAACGCCGTCGTGGTGAGCCGCATCGGATGTGCCGAAGCGCAGATCGATACGCGCGGTGCTGCCAAGGGTCAGCGTTCCGTCGCGCGTGGTGAGATCGACGATGGCCCGGTTCGGACTGTCGATGATCTTGCCATAGCTGTCGCGGCGGATGCCGGTGGCATGCGCATCGAGCGTACCATTGACGGTCAGGTTGTCGCGCGCCGCAAGCCGGATCGTACCGACTTCGAAGCCGCTCGCATCGATGGTGCCATTGACGATCAGGCTGCCGCCGTCGGCCGTGATCTCCACATCGCGGGCACGCACTTCGTCGCCGATGACGATGTCGCCCTGCTTGATCTGGAAACGCCGCGCGCCGAAGACCTGGCCATAGGTGAGACGGGTATTCAGCCCGGCAAAATCGTTTACCGCCTGCGCACGGATCGTGATCTCCGATCCCGCGGCGGGGACGAAGGTGCCTCCTGCATCATACCAGCCGCTGCTGCTGCCGAGAACCGTTCCGCCGAGTGCCACCTGCCCGGCTCCCGCGCCGAGCGCCACGGCCTCGATGGAACCGCCATTGTTCAGCACCGCCGAAACGTCGATCACCGAACCGGCAGTCTGCGTGATGTTGCCGCCGGTGCTGGCCATCACCAAGCGGCCGCCGGCGCTGTAGCGATTGACCTCGAAGTAGGAGAGCTTGCGGCCGGCCAGATCGATACGCGAGCGATCGTCCAGCAGGATGTCGCCGGTTGCGTTCAGCGTCAGTTTGCCGGAGGAAAGCGCGATGGCGCCGTCAATGCGGATATTCTGCGCGGACAGGCTGAGCTGCGCGCCGAGGCTCGTGGACGTTCCGGTCGCGCCGGCCGGCGCCAGCACGGCGATGGTGCCGCCGGCGGTGATCGCATTGTCCGATCCCGAGACGCCGGTCAGCACCGGCGCAGTGATGCTCAGGTTGCCGCCGGAATACTGGTAGCCGGTCGCGGCATCGTAGCTGCCCTGCTGCTGATAGACCTTGAGCGTTCCCTTGGCATTCGACGTGACGCTATCGGATGCAATCAGGTTGACCATGCCGAAGCCGAGCGCCAGACGCTCCGCCGGCATGATCGCGATCGGCTGGGTGCCACTGGCATATCCGAGAATGATATTCTTCGCGTTGATATCGAGCGTGCTGCTCCCCAGCAGGCCGCCGATGACAGCGCCGGGTGTATTCGGCGCATAACCTTCCGACAGATATCGCGACGGCTTCTGCGCAAGCCCCGTCCAGACGAATTGTTCGGTCGTGATGACGGCGCGATCCCCCGCGCTGCCATAGCCATAGATCGCTGGCGTGCCTATCACCAGCTGGGCAATCGAGGATTTTCCGGTCGCGGGATCGAAGGTATCGAGCACCACCGAACCAAAGATGTTGACGGAATCCCGCGCCGTGATCGTCAGCGTTTCGACCTTCGGCACGTTGGCAGCTGCGTTGCCCGCCAGCAAGGTGTCGAGAATGCCCTGATTGAGCGACAGACCCGCCGGCAATTGTCCGTTGGCGGTCGCCTGCTGCAAGGCCGCGTCGCTGCCGAGATTGACCGACGACACCGCCAGCGCCAGATTCTTGGCGCCATAGACCGTCTGCGGCGTCAGCCTGAAGGCCTTGTCGGTGGCGATCGCCAGCGTGCCCTCGGTGAGGATCGAGGTGATCCCGCTGCAGCCGCCGCCGGCGCATTCGCCGATGCGGATCGGACCTGGAGAGGAAAATCCCTCTGCCACCGGCGGCAGCAGATTGATCAGTCCGTTGGAAACGGCCACCACGCCAGCCGTGGTCGCATTGAACACAATGCCGTTGGTGGAGTCATAGACCGCCCGGCCGCGTCCGATCGTGTCGATGGACGCGCCCTGCTCGATCGTGATGCCGCCCCATGTTGCGTAGGACATCAGGAAGACTTCGGCGCCGGTCAGATGCGCGCCACTCCGCACGTCGATGACGTTGGCTTGCGCTTTGAAGCTTGCGAAATTATCGGCATAATCGAGTTGAAGAGCACCGCCGACCAGCAGCCGCGGCGCGCCGAGCGCATTGAGGTCGTCGGCATGAATCGACAGGCCGGTATAGCCGGCCGTCGGCGCCGCGCCAGTGCCAAGGATCTCGATATATTGCGCCACCACCGAGGTCGTGCCGCCGAAGCCGGCACTGCCGGCTTCCGGATTGAAAAGCGCCGTGCCGTCGAACTTGAACATCGACACTCCGGGCTTCGGTCTCGAATATGAGTATTCGAGCGTCAGCGAGCCGGCATCGGCGTCGATCTGCCCGCGCATGCCGCCGAGCCTCGCCGCGTTGGCGACGGTGTAGGCGTCGTAGCCCGTCTCGTTATAGGTCGAATGGCCGCGCACCGTGGCCGCCGAAGTGACGATCAACTGGCTTGGCAGCGTATTGCGGATCACCGTATTGGCAATGCCGAGATAGCCGGCGCTGATCGTGCTGCCATTGCCCAGCGTCGCCGTATTGCCGGCCACCGCACCGGCCTTGCCGATCTCGACGCGGAACGCGCCGGGCATCAAGGCATAGGTGGATGGCAGCAGCGTATAGGTGCCGGCCTTGAGGCCGCCAGCATCCTGCGTCAGCGTGATCTGCTGGCCGACCAGCGGATTGCCCGCTCCGGCATCGGCAGTAACCGGCGCATAGGCGTCGCCGAAAGACGGCACGATCGCATAGACGCTGTTGCCCGCAGCACTGAGCGGGAACGTCGGATTGGCATTGACGAACGGTGTGCGCAGCACGTCCACGGAACCGCCACGGCCGCTGATGAAGCCGGCCCCAGTCAGCATGCCACCACCGGACAGGTCGAGCAGTGCGCCGGCTTCGCCAATCACGCTGTCACCGTTCAGGCTGATGCCGCTGGTGCCGAGCGCACGCGGTTTGATCGCCGTGCCGTTGTAGCTGTAGGACACGCCATCAGTGGTGCCGCCATAGGGCATCATCACGCCGGCACCGCTGACCGAGGTCACGCTGCCTGGCAGCAGGGACAGCAGACTCGCGCGTCCGGTATTGTTGCCGCGGTTATCCGAACCGAGGATCAAATTGCCCATGGGGGCGCGGACAACGCCGCCCTGCAGGATAGTATCGCCGCCGAGCGCGAGCGTTCCGAACACCGATTGCGGAGCTGCAACGGCGGTACCGTAGCCGCTGATCGTCAATACGCTGCCTGCCGCATAAGCGCCGCTGGTCGCGCCCGCTAGCAACTGCGCGTTGACGTCGCTGGCCGGATAGATTTGCGCTGCCGTCAGCGTCAGGTCGCCGGGCGACGCCAGTTCGGTGGTGGCGCCGCCGCTGAGCCCCATGCCGGACTTGCCGCCCAGCAACCGCACGTCGCCGCGGCTGGTGACGTCCACATGGCCGAAGCCACGGCGATCCATCGTCACCAGTGCGCCCGACTTCGTCGCGACGGTGCCGCGCGCGCCGAAGCCGACGCGGTCGCGGATCTCGACAAGATCGGCCGTGACGGAGAACCGCGCATCGCTGCTGCGGCTTGAGGAACCCTTGCGCCAGGTCACCGTTGGCATGATCTGGAAGTCGCCCGGTATTCGGGTGGCGCCCGCCAGGCGCAGATAGGACGTGTTCAACGACACGTTTGAATTGCTCGCCGCGGTCTCGGTCAGCGCATAGCTGCCGGCATAGATCCGCAGGCTCTGCGCCGCCGACAAAGTGACGTCGCCGTCGAAACTGAGAATGCCGTTGACCAGCAGCGACAGCGTGCCGAAGCCGCCATCGGCCACCTGGTTGGCGCCGAGCCGGCCGGTACCGTAGCGCAGCGCCGGATCGGCCACGTTGGGCACGAGATCGGCAGACAGACCGCTGCCGCGATGGATCTGCGAGACGATAAATTCGCGCGGCACGCGCACGGCATCATCCGCCGCCGCGTTCATGCTAAGCGCGGGGGTTTCCAGCGCGATCGCCAACGTGCCGCCCGCCGCACCGGCACCGCCGGCTTGCGCCCGCATCATGCCGTCGAGATACAGGCTGCGCGACGATTTGAGCACGATAGTGCCGCCATTGCTGGCCACATCGGTTGCCACGAAACCGTTCGGTCCCAGCACGTCGATCACCGCATGGGTGCCGGACGCATCGAGCAATGCACCCGATCTGATGATCACCGCGATATCAGGCGCCGTCGTCGATGCTCCCGTCGTCTCCCAGTCGATGTTCCCGCCCATGGTGATGGCGCCGCCGTCGAGTACTTTCTCGGAACCACGGCCACGACCGTCGATCGCCGTTACCGCAATGCCGGCGACATCGAGCACCGCCCGTTCGCCGATCCAGATCGAGCGATTATTCTCCCTTGCTGACGGCGACGTCGCCGCAGAGGTCAGCGCCGTCACGATATCGATGGCAATCTTGCCGGATTTGGCATGCAGCGCGCCATCGACGGTGATCTGGCTGGTGCCGCCGCCGATCAGGCTGATGCTGCGTCCGGCATCCACCGTGATCTGCGCATCGGCGCCGATCGCAATGTCACCGCCCTCGAACTGACGCTGCGAACGCAGAACGAGATCGGCGCCGGCGCGCTGGACAATCTTGTTCGACGGGAACGGTGCCAGATAGAGCGGCGGCGTCCACACTTCGCGGCCACCAGCGCCGGCGACGCCTTCCTGTCCGGGAGCGACCAGCGCGTAGACCGGAACCGTGACATCAAGCACCGTTCCTGCAACGACCGAAAGGCCGGCATGGCCGTTGATGTCGTAACTGGAGAAGCCAGACTTGAAGCGCTCGACATCGAGCACGAGCGCCAAGCCGGGTGCAGCCGGACTGCCGATCATCACGGCTGATCCTGATTCAAGCTTGAGCGTACCGCCGCCGCTGAAACCATAGCCCGAGACGGCACCTGCCAACCTGAGCGATCCGCCGCCGGCGACGCTAAATCCGTCGATATCCGCCGACAGGGTCACGTCGCCGCCGCGACCTCCCTTGATCGATCCGTTACCCAGCAACGCCGCACCCGAGGACACGTCGATCAGGCTGCCAGCTTCCACCGCGATATCGTGCGTGGAGATCAGCGACAGCGCGCCACCGTCCAGATAAGCGAGCTCACTGGCCGCTCCGCCCTGCAGCTGGTTGGTCCAGCCACCACGCAGATCGATGGTCGCGCCACCATGAATGGTTAGTGTGGAGGCCCCTGCGAGCGTCAGCGGGGCCGCGAGGCCGCCGGCATTCGATGCCACGAAAACATTGGTCGCGTTGACGCTGCCCGATCGCGCGATGATGTCGGCCTTGATATCGATCACCGGCGCGATCAGATTGACTTTGCCGCCATTGGCGAGTTCGAGCGATGCATCGACGGTGATGGCGCCGCGGGTACCGAGATCGAGGCCGCCGAGCTTCTGCGCGTTGAGATGATCGGCATCGAGCCAGACGGTGTTGCCGCGCTCCGCCGGCAATGCTGCTGTCGCGCCATTCGCAAGACCCGCGGACACATTCGCAACAGTGGAAATGCGCACATCGCTGGCGTACAGATCGACGCGGCCCGTGGCGTCGTATTTGCCGAGCGCCAGCGTGCCGTTCTGCGCCACGGTGGACTGGGTGAGCTTGTATCCATCGCTGACGCCATTGGCACGCTTCGTCGTCTGCCGTTCCCCGGCAACCGTGTCAGCAATGATATCGGCCTCGAACACCGCGGTCGGCGTTGACAGGTTGAGCCGGCCGGCATCGCGGCCGACGGTATAGCCGGCCTCATAGCGCCAGGTTGAGGACCGGGATAATGGCGAGGTCCAGACCTCGGTGAGCTGATCCGAGACCTTGCCCTGGATGTTATGCGTGCGCACGAAGCCGCCGGCCGCGGCCACGAACTTCATGTCGGCGGGCGCGTTGTCGAAACTGTAGAGGCGGCCGTCGGTGCCGATCAGCCGCGTCGAATAGATTCGGCCGCCGTCATAGCTGACCGATCCGCCGGAAATATCGAACCTGGCGCCCTGCTGCGCGATGACTTCCGGCGCCGCCAGCGTGATGCTGCCGCCGAGCGCCGCCCATTCGCCGATGGTGTGGGCGGTGTTGGCGAGATAGCCGCCGAGTTCGAGCAGACCGCCTTTGGTGTAGTAGCGGTCGCCGGCATAGCCGCCGGTGCCGGCGGGCACCAGCACGAGATCGCGGATGTCGATCCAGACATTCTTGTTGAGCAGCGCGCCGCTGTCGCGGTTGACCGGCGAGTCCCGGAGTTCGTTGCCCTGGATATTGACCAGCACCTGATTGGCCGCCATCGGCCGCACGGCGCCCCGCACGCCGGAGACGTCGATGCTGGCGCCGGTCTCGGTGAACACCCGCGTGCCGGCGCTGACGGCGACCTGACCGCCCTGTGCCATGGTCTGCGACTGGTTGCGGAAATTGACCACGCCGCCGGTGACGATCTCGATGCGGGACTGGTCCTGGCGGTCCGCCAGCAGCGACAGATTGTCGAACGCGCCTGTGGCGCTGCCGGCGCGCAGCAGATTGGCCGCCGCCGACGATGCGACCAGCGCGTCGCGCTGGCTGTCCAGCGCGGTCTCGCTGCTGTCGAGTTCGGGCAGGATCGCGGTGACGCTGCCGGCGCCCAGCGTCACGCTGCCCTGGCGGTCCGCCGCCGCGTTGAGCAGATGGATGGTGCCGCGGGTATTGACCGAGGTGGAGGCCAGCAGCACGCCGTCCTGCGCCAGCGTCCGGCCGGCCAGCGTGATGTCGCCCTGCTGGGCGAAGATCAGGCCGCTGTTGCTGACACCGCCGCTCTGGCTGCCGACGCCGATCACCGGCGATAGTTCGATGCCGCGCGTCGTCGATGTGGCATTGCCCTCGGTGCCGAAGCCGCGGCGCAGGATGAAGCTGTCGCCGGCGGCGAGCAGCGTCTGCCCCTTCGGGGTGGCGATGCTGCCGGCATTCTCGACCTGCGATCCGATCAGCAGCACGGTGCCGCCGCCCGACGTCACCGACGAGGGTGCACGGGTGCTGATCGACGCGCCGGCCTCGACCACCACCTTGCCGCCCGCGGCGGTGAAGCTCGGCGCATAGATGTTGCCGGTCTGGGTGCTGTAGATGCCGTTGCTGAGAAACTGACTGTCGGTGATGCCCGCGGTCGATGCGATCAGCGACCCCACATTGACCTGGCTGCTGCCGCCGAAAATGATACCGCTTGGATTGATGACATAGACATGGCCATCGGCCTTGATGGTGCCGAGGATCTGGCTCGGCGCCGTGGCGCTGTTGACGCGGTTGAGCGCGACCCAATTGGCATTGCCCTGCTGGTCGAAACTCAGCGTGGTGCGCGCGCCGACATTGAACGACTGCCAGTTCAGGATCGCCTGTTGCGTGGTCTGCCGGATGCCGACCTGGGTCTGGCCGCTCGCATCGACGCCCTGGGTCGGCGCATCCGCGCCGCTCCAGCCCGCCGGCATATTCGGCAGCAGGCCGCCGGCGCCGAGGCCGTTCGGCACATTGACCGGCGCCGTCATGGACGTTTGCCGCGTCGCCGCCGCAGCACGTGCCGCCGCCTGCAGCGCCTGTATGTCCTGCACCGCGCGCGCGGCGCGCGCCAGCGAATCCTGCGACTGCCGCCCTGCAGCCGCAGCCTGCTGCGCCGCCAGCGCGGTAGCATCGGAGGCGATGTTCGGCGCCGACACCACACCGCCGCCGCTGCCGTTCAGCGAACGGGCATGAACCAATGGCATCGACATCAGGAGCGCAGCGGCACTGACCGTGGTCAGCAATGCGCCATAGCGCGAGAGAGCCTGAAGTTTATTGATGTTCGACGCCATGATTGCCCCTCATACGGCGCGACCGAAGTCGAACCGAGACCGTTCGATGGAAGGGACCAAAGAGAGGAACATCAATATCCACGCCCAGCACCGGCAGTCCTATCGCCGCAATGCCAATCGCAAATGACTTCAACGCCCTGTACCTGATCTCTTCTGATTGCCCCTAAGACGGTCCGAGGCAGCGCGGGACTGAACCGCGTCACAAAAATTTCGCAAATACCAATGCGGGCGGGATCATCAGGACAGCACGACAATGGCGCCGGGAAGCGATGTCACCCTGGCGCCATAGGCTTCCCTGACGAGCGCGATCAGGTCGTCGACCCGATCGATCGGGATGCGCGCCTCGACGGGACGGCGGCCGAGCGTCTCATTCATGAGAATGATGCGGCCAGTCCGATATCGATTGACCTCCTCGATAACCTCGACGAGCGGCGTCTGCCGGAACACCAGTTGACCGACGCGCCATGCCGTCACCACGGCAGGATCGACAACAACGGGCGCGCCCACCGTCCCGTCGGCATAGGAAGCCTGCTGGCCTGCGCGAAGACTTGTGGACGTCCCGGCATAATCGACGGCAACCATGCCGCGATGACAGGTCACCACCGAGCGGCCGGCATCGCAGCGTATATTGAATTGCGCATCGGAGGCATGAACCGCTCCGCCGCCGGCCAGGACCGTCAACATCGTCGGCAGCTGGTGCGGGACGGAAATCGTCGCCTCGCCCAATACCAACTCGATCTGCCGCTCGTTCGGCTTCTGAACGACATTCAGACTGCTGCGGGTATTGAGTTCGATCGTCACTCCGTCGCCCATCGCGATTTCACGGCGCTCTGCGGTGCGCGTGCGATAATCGGCGGCCAGTTCCTGGGGCGACGGCCATAGCTCCAGCGGCGGATGCGCGATCACATAGCCGGCCCCCGCAACCGAGGCTGCGATCGCTCCCCCCAGGAACCAGCGCCGTGAATGTCCCGCATGGCGTGACGGCATCTGTCCGGGCGACCGCGACGCGGCTGGAAGACGCGCCGCCGTTCCCAGGCTGTCCCACAGCAGATTGGCCTCGGCGAACGCCCGCGCATGAACCGGACTGCGGGCACACCATTGCTTCAAAGCGCGGAGATCTCCGGCGGTGGCCTCCCCGGACGTCAGGCGCACGAGCCACTCCTGGGCCTCGCGCTCAAGCGCCTGATGTCCGCTCACATCTGTCATTGGAGTGATGTCCTTGCCCATGCCTGCCCCTATGACTCTTTTGGCAGGCCGGGACCGAACCGGCGAATGACTTTTCTTCCCAGGCGTTGCGAGCAGTGCTGCAAGGCCTGCACAAGCTCCTTTTCGACCATCCGTGGAGAAATACCGAATTCCGCCGCGATGTCGGCATGTTTCATTTCATGGACCCGCGCGAGCAGGAAGATCGCTTTGCGACGGGGTGTCAGTTCGTTCAGCGCAGCGGCAAGCTCCTCGAGCTCGCGCCGTGCGTCGGCAATGCGTTCGGGATCGAGCGTCTCGTCCATCATATGGCGCACGACCTCGATCTCGGACGGCGAGAGCTTGCGGCTGTCGGCTTGCCGCAGATCCGCAGCCTCGTTCAGCGCCATCCGAAACAGATATGACTCCGGCTTCTGAATCGTACTGATCTCGCCGATCCGCTCCAGCCGCAGCCAGGTCTCGTGCAGCACTTCGACGGCAAGGGCATCGGAGCCCAGCCGACGCCGCAGCCGTTCGCGAAACCGCTGATACTTGGCCTCGAAAATGGTCCGCATCCGGATCGTCGCCGTCTCGGTCATCGTGGGACCGCGGATCGGGCTACGCATATCGTATCGGTGTTGCGCCGGTGCAGAACGACGGTGACCGGCTGCGGCATATCCGCCGGAGGCCGCGCAACTCTTGCGCCCTTGATCGTGTCCGTTATGCGCGCATCGCGGGTCTCGTCGCCGCTCGAACCGACCGTATGAACCGCATCGACCGCTCCGGCCTCACCGATCCACACCTGAACGACCAACCGGTAAGGACCCGGACGAACATCTGCATTGTCGCAAAGCGCGTGTTCGATCACGCTCTGCATAAGCGAGAAATAGGTCTCAAACTCCACACGACGATGCTTTCCGGCATGGCCATCGCCCATGACCGAATCCGCCGCATTCGGACCGACCGTGAAGGCAGTATCCCCCGCACGACGAAATGAAAGTCCCGTCCCTGCGAGAAGAATACGCAGAGCATCCTGCGGAATCAGGCGCCCCGTGACAGAAGTTGATCGCTTTCCGCTGGCAAGCTCGGCATCGACCAACGCAGCCATACCCGTTTTGTCGGCAAATTCGACCAAGGCGCTGGCGAGCGGCTGCGCTGCAATGTCAAAGCGTCGGGCGTCGCTGGCCTGCGCATCAGCTGAAGAAAGCAACAACGCTCCCCCTATCGTAAAGCGGAACACAACGCCCCAATGCGCAAAATATGGCGCGGGCATCAGATTCTCGCTTTGCTTCTGGGGGTACACTAACGCCGAGACACGTACCTATGTGACAAGCATGACAGTGAGATGTCGGTGGGCGTTGTCAGGAAGTAGCGTCTGCAGATTTGACAGTGCAGGTGCACACGAATTTCGGCGGATCGCGGTATCCGATATCGCTGCGCTCTCCATGACGGCTCGTTCCCAAGCCTGAGCGAGTCGCATGGCAGCCGGGACGTCGATCGCCTCTACGGCGATCGTCAGGACGGGCACGCCGTCGAATTAGTGGATCGTCGACAACCAGGCGCGGGCATCGCGCTGCGCGGCGGCGATCTCGGTATCCGACATCATCTCGGCGACTTCGCGGCGCATCGGGATCGCATCGACCCGCCCCTTGAGGGCCGCGAGGTTGAACCACTTGTGCGCTGCGACGAGGTCAACGATCCCCGAGCGGCCCGATGCCCAGTACAGACCACGTTCGAACAGCACGTCCTGGATGGCGGTTTCTGCGATCGGCGTCGCAGCTTCGAAATCAATCTGTCCCTGAAACATCGGTCATTCCTTTTTTTGGTTTTGCCGCCCTGCTCCGAGCGCGGCCCCTGTCCATTATTTGATGCAATCCCAACCACCGTTTGCCGGCTTGTTGGGATCAATATGACCGATCAAATTTGAAGAGCAGTTTAAGCATCGCGATGAACGAAATCTGAAGAGCTGGCGCCAAAACCGGCTCGTGCGCCGCCAAAAACCCAGCATTTATGCGGGTTTTCTGCGTTTTCGCCGAATTCGGTTTACCTTGCCGCTTTGGGATACCGTAACCATCGCGGCAGCGTGAGCGACCGCGGACGTTAAACGCCTGGCCAGCGCGCGCGGCGATTCCAACGCAGGACGCATCCAAGCGAGGAAACAAAGATATTCGGGATTGGGAAATTCAACGCGCCGGGGATGAACCGCACCGGCAAAAACGAGGGCGTCGGCAACACGTCAGGATCATATCTCATGTGGCCGAAGCCACCGATGAAACTGCGGACCAATGATCCGCACCGAATAAAGAACGCCAATCACTGAATGACCGGCTTTCTTGCCGGACCGGTTCGCGGGAAGAGCAAGCCCTGCCCCGGAGTGACGGTCCAGCCGTTTGACCTGATGTCTCGCCGACACCCTCTTTCGTCGACCAGAGCTGCGATGAATATCCGCTTCGAAAAGCAAATTGCCGTCGAGGCCCCTGCGACGTCGCCGGCGTTGCCACCGGCGTCAATCGTGGCGGAAGAAGTTACTTCTTCTTGGCGACCTTCTTGGTCTTCTTCGCGGTCTTCTTCACAGCGCTCTTTGCTGCCTTCTTGACGGTCTTCTTGACTGCCTTCTTCGTAGCTTTCTTGGCCATGTTGCCCTCCAATAAAGAGATGACTTGATCGCTGCGTGCACTCGGGAATCGAGATGCACTTCATCCCGAATACACCAACGATTTCAAAAGAACAGTCTCTCGCTTAAGGAAGTGTTGATGGGCGCAACGCGCCACTTCCCCCACGGCCCCAGTCACAACTTGAAATCCGGCTCGCGCGGCGATGCGAAAAACGCCCGGAAACGCTGCGTCCACAAATGTCAAGATTGCAGAAAGTACTTATTTTTTCCGAGCGCCCGCAATTCGTACTATCAAACAACTACACAAACTTCTGCCGTCCCCGAACGTGAGTCGGGCGCCGAAAACAGGCGCCGGGGACTCTGAGTCGGGATTTTTGGCAATGAAAATATTTTTTCAGAAAACGCGTTCGCGACTTATCGGTGCTGGCCACAACCGCACTTTTTGTCGGCTGACAGTGCGCCGATTCGGGATCTGATTCCGTCTCCGCACGCCGTTCATCGCGCTCATTACAACGCGTCAACGAGCTCCGCCAAAACGAAAACGGCGCCGCTCGAGGCGGCGCCGCGGTCGTCATCGAAAGGCAATCGTCAGATGCCGAGCTTGCTCTTGAGGAGGTCGTTGACGACCTGCGGATTGGCCTTGCCGCCCGACGACTTCATCACCTGGCCGACGAACCAGCCCATCAGTGCCGGCTTGGCCTGCGCCTGCGCGACCTTGTCGGGATTGGCTGCGATGATGTCGTCGACCACCTTCTCGATGGCGCCGGTGTCCGTCACCTGCTTCATGCCGCGCTCTTCGACCAGTGCGCGCGGGTCACCGCCCTCAAGCCAGACGATCTCGAACAGGTCCTTGGCGATCTTGCCGGAGATCACTCCCTCCCCGATCAGATCGACGATGGCGGCCATCTGCGCCGCCGATACCGGCGACGACGCGATGTCCTGCCCTTCCTTGTTGAGACGGCCGAACAGCTCGTTGATCACCCAATTGGCGGCCAGCTTGCCGTCGCGCGCCTTGTCCTTGAGCCCATCGAGCGTCGTTTCGAAGAATTCCGCGCTCTCCCGCTCGCTGACCAGCACGCTGGCGTCATAGGCCGACAGGCCGAACGCGCTGATGAAACGCGCCTTCTTCTCATCCGGCAGTTCCGGCAGCTCGGCTTTCAGCGCTGCGACATAGTCCTCGCTGAATTCCAGCGGCAGCAGGTCGGGATCGGGGAAATAGCGGTAGTCATGCGCCTCTTCCTTCGAGCGCATCGACCGGGTCTCGCCCTTGTTGGGGTCGTAAAGCCGCGTCTCCTGATCAATCGAACCGCCGTCTTCGAGGATTCCAATCTGGCGCCGGGCTTCATAGTCGATGGCCTGGCCGATGAAGCGGATCGAATTGACGTTCTTGATCTCGCAGCGGGTGCCATAGGGATCGCCGGGCTTGCGGACCGAGACGTTGCAGTCGGCGCGCAGGTTGCCCTTCTCCATGTCGCCATCGCAGGTGCCGAGATAGCGCAGGATGGTGCGCAGCTTCGACACATAGGCCTGCGCCTGTTCGCTCGAGCGCATGTCGGGCTTGGAGACGATTTCCATCAGCGCGACGCCGGAGCGGTTGAGATCGACAAAGGACTGCGTCGGGCTCTGGTCGTGCACCAGCTTGCCGGCGTCCTGCTCGAGATGCAGCCGCTCTATACCAACGGCGATGGTTTCACCGTTGGACAATTCGACGGTCACCTCACCCTCGCCGACGATCGGCGACTTGTACTGGCTGATCTGGTATCCCTGCGGCAGGTCCGGATAGAAATAGTTCTTCCGATCGAAGGTGGAGCGCCGGTTGATCTGTGCCTTCAGCCCGAGGCCGGTGCGGATCGCCTGCTTGACACATTCCTCGTTGATGACCGGCAGCATGCCCGGCATGGCCGCGTCGACCAGCGACACGTGGCTGTTCGGCGATCCACCGAACTCCGTGGAGGAGCCGGAGAACAGCTTGGCGCGGGAATTGACCTGGGCGTGGATCTCCAGACCGATGACCATTTCCCAGTCGCCGGTGGCGCCCTTGATGAGCTTCGAAGGTTTGACAGGTGCGTTCATGGGGCGGTTTCTACCGCGATGACGGGCGCGGGAAAACCCCCTGCTGCGCTTTCCAGCCCCTCGCGCGGCGCGCCAGCGGTGCCCCGTGCACCGGTCGCCGAAGCTAGCGACTGACCGGAACGATGTGATCCCTGATCGCAGCCGGCTTCGGCAGCAATTTGCTGTTCACCAGCCACTCGTTGAGGCTTTCCAGCGCACCAAGTTCCCTTTCCCCGACCGGAACGGGCTCGCTGATTTCATAACCGGCGACGCGGGTGGCGACTGCCGGGGTCAGTTTGAGCTCCCGAACCCAGAGCTGAGCGGCCTCATCGCGGTTCTGCTGCGCCCATCGCGCCGAAGCCTGGAGTTCGTCGACGATATCTTTCAGCAGATCAGGATGAGCCTCGGCGAACGGCGTCCGAACCGCATAGACGACGGCATTCTGCGATCCGAAATCCTTGGCCTGCGCAATGACACGGGCGTCCTGCTCAATCAGCGCCGTCGGAAAAAAGGTGCTCCAGGCCGACCACGCATCGACATGGCCGTTGATGAAGGCGGCGGACGAGTCGACCGGGGTGAGATAGGCGCGCTTGACCGACGACGACGATATGCCGGCTTTCTCCAGCGCCTTGGTCAGCTGATAGTCGCCCGTTCCGCCACGGTTGACGGCGACGGTCTTGCCCGCGAGGTCCGCGACGGTCTTGATGTCGGATCCGTTCTTGACGAGGATTCCGGATGAATCGCCCGTGTCCCATTGATAGGCGAAGAGCGAGATGGGCGCCGTGCCGACAATGGAGGATATCGCTGCACTCGAACTGCCGATCGTCACGTCGATCGCATTGGCATTCAGGGCCTCGGCGGCTGGTGCATAGGCGATGAACGGCCCGACCCAGGCGACCTTCACGTTCTTCTCGGCAAGACGTTTTTCAAGCGTGCCGCGCAACCGGCTGATCGACAGCGGCTCAGGTCCGCGCAGATAGCCAATCCGAAGCGTCAGGGGCGCCGCACCGGGTTCGGCCGCACAGCTCGTCGATACCGCGCCCACTCCGACAAGAAGCGAGACGGCGGCGGCGCGGATTGCAGTGGACAGTGACATCATCAGCCTCGTGCAGCGTTGAAGTAAGGGCCGATCGCATGCGCGGTTTCACCCCGGTTGCCGCGATCGAACGGGAGGAGCGGCAACAGCAGGTCCGCAACCCGATAGGTTTCCTCGAGCAGAGGCTGGCCGGACACGATGAAAGTGTCGAAACCGATATCGCGATATTCGAGAATGCGGGCCGCGACGGTTTCGGGATCTCCGACGATGGCGGTCCCGGGTCCGTTCCGCACCAGACCGAAGCCGGCCCACAGGTCCGGATAGATTTCCAGATCGCGCGCGTGCTTTGGTTTCCGGCCGCCGACGATCTCGCGCATCCGCCGCTGCCCGACCGAATCCGATGCTAGATTGCGCTCCTGCGCGCCCGCGACGACACTGTCGTCCATGCGGTCGAGTAGCCACTGTGCGGCGTCCCAGGCTTCCTGTTTCGTCTCGCGGACGATCAGATTAAGGCGAATGCCGAACTTCACTTTCCGGCCTAGTGCCTCGGCACGTTCGCGAACCGTTTTGATTTTCGCCGCGGCCAGTGGCGGCGGTTCGCCCCATGTCAGATAGGTGTCGGCGTGGCGCGCTGCGACGGACAGTGCGGGTTCCGATGAACCGCCGAAGAACAGCGGCGGGTAAGGCTTCTGAACCGCCGGCAGTTTGAGCTGCGCGCCGCGCAGGTTCATGTACTTGCCGTGGTAATCGACAATCTCGCCGGACATCAGGCGCCGCCAGACACCCCAATACTCGTCGGTCAGCGCATAGCGTTCGTCATGGTCGAGCTCGATGCCGTAAGGCGGCATCTGACGATTTTCGCCGGTGACCATGTTGAGGATCAGCCGGCCGTCCGAAAACTGATCGAAGGTCGCGGCTTTCTGCGCCAGCATCAGCGGCGCCACGATGCCGGGATGAACAGCAATGATGAATTTCATGCGCTTGGTCACGGGGATCAATGAAGAGCCCAGCACCCACGCATCATGCTCTCCGCCGCCCGTCGCCAGCAGCGCACCGGTGTAGCCGAGATGATCCACCGCCCGCGCGATTTGGGCGAGGTAATCGTAATCGACGACCCGCCGCCCTTTCTCGCTCCAGGGATAAGGCCCGTCCTGCGGGATCAGGTACCAGTAGATTTCCATGGACATCCGCCTTCTCCCGGTCAGCCCTGCTTCAAGAGTTCATGCGCAAGCGCGAGCGGTTCCGGATTGATCCAGCCGCCGACGTCGAAATCCTGTGTGATGAAGCCATGGCGCAGCAGGAAGTCCTTTTGATCGGCCAGCCCGCGCCGCCTGATATCCGACAGATCGAGACCGAAGCGATGCGCTACATCGCTGCCATAGGCCGCCCGCGCCTCCTCAGCCGGCCGCCCGACCTCCTTGCCGATGATCTCGAACACCTCGGAGGCATGCCCCTCGGCCCAGTGCGACGCCTGCAGCAGTACCGCAAGATAGCGGGCCACGAGGTCCGGACGCTCCAAGGCGGTCCGCCGATCCACCGTCACCGGCCGCGGATTGCCGTTGTTGACGCGGAGCAACGGGTCTTCGAGTGCCCCGAGATTGATCAGGCTCCGTAGTCCGTGGGTCTTCGCACTGCCTAGCCCCGGCGCACCCTTCACATAGATGGCATCGACATCCCCACGCAGCAGCGCCGCACTTTCGAGTTCGTGAAAACGGCCGTTGGCGACACCGGCGCCTGTGACAAAAACCGGCTGCTCGCTGGTCACATCGACGAGCTCGACCTGCTCAAGCGACAGCCCGGCGACCCGCAATCCGGTCTCGATGCCGCGCAACGACATGGCGCGCGCGAAATCGACACGCTGGCCGTGCTGCCGCGGCAGTCCGATCTTTCTGCCGACAAGGTCCGCGAGAGAATGAATGCTTGAATCCCCGCGCACCACGATCGCCTGATATTCGTCGATCCATGTCAGCGCCACAGTGACCGTGTCACGCCCTTCCGACCGCGCCCAGATCGCAGGAATGTTGCCGCCTTCGCGAAACAATCCTGGAAGCGAGTGATCGAAATGCGAGATGTTGACTCGCGGGTCTTCCGAATCCCGGATCGACTTGAGCTCGATTCCGGATTTTGCGAATTCATCGCGCAGCAGCCCGAGATCAAGTGCGATGCCGGATGCCGTCGGCACAGGACAACGTGTGTACCAGAGCTCGCCGACAGAGGATGATTTTTCAAACTCGCGTGTCGGCTGACGTAGCGTCGTTACAGCCATCGCTCTCTCCTGTATGAAAATGAAGCTCATCGAAAAACTTCGATAGACCATCACTGATGCGCGAACGACCGAAAAAACGCGACGAAGTGTAGTTTGAAATGAACGTGCTGCTGTCAGGAGAATCCCAATGACGTTTGTTCTTCGCGTTGGCGTTCACGCCAACAATCCCACTCTTCTCGTGCTCAGCCAGAACAGGTTGCTAGAAGAACGGCTCGCAAAAATTGCCGGCAGCGTCGAATGGGTGAAGATCGCAGCCGGTGCGCGCACCGTCGAATATGTCGGCGCAAATCTGATACAGATCGGCGGCACAGGCCTGACGCCCCCTATCGCAGCGCAAGCCAAGGGTATCCCCCTCGTCTATATCGCGGCGTCCGAAGCACGCGCGGTGGGCGGCATCTACGTACGCAAGGACAGCCCCGTGAAAACGGTGGCCGATCTTGCCGGCAAGACGGTTTCGCTTGGCGTTGGCTCATGGTTGCAGGCGCTGCTGGCAACCGCACTCGACCAGGCCGGCCTGACGTGGAAAGATATTGTTCCTCTGGATCTCACCGAGCCGGAGTCGCGCAAGGCATTGCTGGCGGGTGACATCGATGCCTGGGTTTCGGGTGGCGGCTTGCGCGACGGCGCGGAGGACATCCGGGCGATCGCGAACACCGGAGATCTCGTCAGCAATCCGTCGGTGTTCTTCGCACGCCGCGATTTCGCCGAGGCAAATCCTGACGTGATCGCGGCAGTCGCCGGAGCCTTGCAGGACACCGATCTGTGGATCGCGCAAAATCCGGCTGAGGCTGCGGCGATCCTTGCCCGTGTCGCCGGTGGTCCACTGAGTGCCGCTGAATGGGAGGCGCACATTGCGCAACGGCCGTGGGGCATTCGGCAGATCGACGACAAATTCGTCACCGATCAGCAGAAGTCCGCCGACCTGTTCTTCCGGTTCGGATTACTGTCGCGCAAGGTCGAAATCCGCGACGCAGTTTATCGCAATCCGCTCAATCTCCATCACGCCGCGTAACAGCGAAGTTCGAGACGAGCGGGAAGCATAGGCAGCGCTTCCCGCTGATGGCGCCGCGTCACAGGCCCGCGGCGAAGGACCGGAAGGTCGGATTGGCGCGAAGCGCGTCGCGGCCCGCAGTGATGACCTCATCGACCTGCGCTTGCGGTAGCGAGAAACGCGTCGGGACCGCCTCAAGAACGGCAGCGCGAGCGGGTTCGAGCTGATCGAACCCCAACCGTCCGATGGAGATTTTGAGGTCGCGGCAGTTCCAGCCAGGGCGAGCGCCATAGCGCGCCCGCTCCGCCGCCGACAGACCGCAGCGCCAGCGCACCAGCGAATTCTGCCACTCCGTCATGGTGCGATCGAAAGCGGTGTAGCTGGCGCCGACGCTGGCATCCATGGTGGTATCGACCGCAGCCTTGATCAGATCGACGCCACTTGGTCCTTCCACCGTCTGTACCCAGTCGCCGGTGATGCCGGCTTTGGCATCGACCACCAGAAACAGCGCGCGCCGCAGTTTCACCGCCTGCTGCGGCGAAATCGGCCCATACGGCGTCTCCGATGACTCGCGCGCGATGGTGAGGCCGGAAACGCCATAATTATCGACCAGCCCGCCATCGAGCAGCTTGATGTATGGTACCGCGCCGTCGCGGTAGCGGATGATCGCCTTCGCATAGGAACTCAACATCGGCGAAGCCGTGCGATCGGCGGCGACACGCTTGATCCAGGGCGGCAACGGATCGTTGCAAGTGCCGGGGAATGCCTGAACCACCGCCGGCGCAAACGCAATCGGCACAGCGGCCGAAGCGGCTACGGCGTTGGAGAGCGGATAGGTGGTGAGGTCGCTGCAGATCGCGCTGAACGCCGTCGCATCAAAGATGAACGGGACCCGGTTGTAGATATCCGAGGCATTGATCCAGACCCGCGGCCGGCCTGCGCGGAGCTGACTGAACGTCGCTCCCTCGAACAGATTGGCATCGAGCCATTTGGTGAAGCCAACGGAGTCATTGACGCCACCAGAGAAGGCGCGGCCGATAGTGCCAAGCGACAGGCTGGTTTGAAGCCCCTCCTCCGCGTTGCGGATCAGGAAGCGCTCGCGAAAATCCGATAACGCCGCACGCTTTTTCAATCCGTAATAGGCCGCCAGCACCGAGCCGCCGGACACGCCGGACACGAAATCAACGTGATCGAGCATCGAGCTCGCAGCGCCGCGAACCGGGATCCGCTCCATTTCCGAGAGCACGCCAAAAGAAAATGCCGCCGCCCGCGTGCCGCCTCCGGAAAATGCGAGACCGACGAGAACATCGTCCGTCGCCGTGGAATTATCAAAACCGGCATTGAGCTTTGCCAGTCCGCTGTCGGTCGCCGGCATATTGATCGGAATATTATGGACCGACGCACAACCAATCAGCAGGGTGCAGATCGTAACGACAACACCGAGAGAGCGCACCCAAGTCATAAATCTACCGTTCGCACGCTTTCAGTCGACTCCTGTCCTCGGATTTGACCGAAGGATGGAGCCAATCCCCGCAACACCGCCCATTCCGAAAGCTCAAAACAAACCATAGCCCAAATCATTACGCATTTATGCAGGGCGGCGCAGATAGAAGCATCCGCGCCCGCATCATGGTTAATACAAGGCAAGCCACCTGCGTCACACGGTAGCTTAATCCGCCTGGGCGGCGGATATCACACGGAGCTATCGAGAGAGCCGCACATAGGATGCCGGCGAGAATCGCGTGGACATGCAATCTTCTCGCGAGACTTGTTGCAGGCCAGTCGAACAGCGAGGCCTCAGCCTAATTCGGCTGACTGCCCGCCGCGGCGTCGAATACCAGCGTGAACCAGCTGCCCTGCCCGCGAATGCTCTCGGCATTGAACTTCACGTTCGGCGCGTTCTCTTTGAGCGTCTGCAGGATCAGCGCGCCCAGCTTGCGCGGCGATGGCCATTCCTGGCCTTCGCCAAGGCCGACGCCGTCATCGGCGACGACCACAGTTACCCGGCCGCCTTCCAGCTTGCAGATCACTTTGATATGACCGCCGGCGCGGCCGACAAAGGCGTATTTCAGCGCATTGGTCAGCATCTCGTTGACCAACAGTCCCGCAGGCATCGCGATATTGATCGACATCGGGCAATAGCCGACCTGCACGTCGAGCGTAATATCCGCTGTCCCGTTGGCAGCCATCACCGCATGGGCAATATCGGCGAGATACTGTCCGAGATCGATATCGGCCGCGGCGTTCTCGGCCGACAGCGTCCGATACAAAACCGTCAGCGCATCGATGCGGCTGGCGAGCCGACCGAGCGCAACCGCCTCGCCTTCTACTGCCGAGCGGGCTTCGAGCCGCACCAGCGCGGTGATGAGCTGCAGATTGTTCTTCACCCGGTGCTGCAGCTCGCGCATCAGCATGTCGCGGTCGCGAATCTGGTTTTCGAACAGCTCGATCTGCGCGCGTTCGCGGCCGCCGACATCGACCAGCGCGGCGATCCGGAAATTCTCGACGCCGTCATCGCTCTCGATCACAGAGGCATAGGCCTGCACGATCACCAGCCGATCGATCGGCACCGATGGCCGGAAAACGCCGAGAAAATCCTCGCCGTCGCGGATCGCTTCGCCCAGCGTCTGGCTCTGATTGTCTTCGTTGAGAAAGCCGTCGAGGCAGGTCCAGCTCTGGCCTTCGACATCGGCCGGCGCCATTGCCATCAGTTGCTCAAAGGCCTTGTTGATATAGACGACCTGCTGATCGCTGCCCAATCCGCGCGATATGGCGAGCGCAACGGGAACATGATCCAGAAGATGCTTGTAGCGATCATTCTCGATCGCCTTTGCAAGCTTCGGGGAACCCAGAATCTGGTCGACCTGTTGGGAAGGCGGAAGCCCGTCGTCGGTGCTCATGCACGGTCCATGCTCATGGACAAACCATGACCAAGCGCACCGCAAAACGCAATGTCAAACGCGCAACACTTCACGCGGACGATCATGTCAGGCCCACCATTTGGGCGGCGTGAAACGCCCCGAGGCCTGCTCGATGGTTTCGCCGAGCGAGAACAGCGTCTCCTCGTCGAACGGACGCCCGATCAGTTGCAGTCCGAGCGGCAATCCCTGCGCGTCCTTGCCGGCGGGAACCGCGATGCCCGGCAAACCCGCCATGTTCACCGTCACCGTGAAGATGTCGTTGAGATACATCTCGATCGGATCGGCGCCGCCCTTCTCGCCGATGCCGAATGCCGCCGACGGCGTCGCCGGCGTCAGGATTGCGTGGATGCCCTTGGCAAAACACTCCTCGAAGTCGCGCTTGATGAGCGTCCGCACCTTCTGCGCGCGCAGATAATAGGCATCGTAATAGCCGGCGGAGAGAACGTAAGTTCCGATCATCACGCGGCGCCGCACTTCCGCGCCAAAACCTTCAGCGCGGGTATTCTCATACATGTCGTTAATGCTGCGGCCCGGCACGCGCAGGCCGTAACGTACGCCGTCGTAACGCGCGAGATTCGACGAAGCCTCGGCAGGCGCCACGATGTAATAGGCCGGCAGCGCGTATTTGGTGTGCGGTAGCGACACATCGACGAGCTCGGCGCCCGCCGCCTTGAGCTGTGCAGCGCCCTCCGACCAAAGCTTCTCGATCTCGGCCGGCATGCCCTCGATGCGATATTCCTTGGGGATGCCGATCTTCATGCCCTTCACGGACTTGCCGATCGCCGCCTCGTAATCCGGAACCTCACGATCAACCGAGGTGGAATCTTTCGGATCGTAGCCGGCCATCGAGCGCATCAGGATCGCGGTATCGCGCACGGTGCGCGCGATCGGACCGGCCTGATCGAGCGAGGACGCGAAAGCGACGGTGCCCCAGCGCGAGCAGCGGCCATAGGTCGGCTTCATGCCGACGATGCCCGCGAATGCCGCGGGCTGGCGGATCGAGCCGCCGGTGTCGGTCGCGGTGGCGCCAAGACAGAGACCTGCAGCGACCGCCGCTGCCGAACCGCCCGACGAGCCGCCCGGCACGAGATTGACGTCGGAGCCGTCGCGCCGCCACGGATTGATCACCGGACCGAAGAACGAGGTCTCGTTCGCCGATCCCATCGCGAATTCGTCGTTATTAAGCTTGCCAAGCATGACGGCGCCATCGCGCCACAGCTGCGCGGTCACGGTGGACTCATAAGGCGGCACGAAATTACCAAGGATCTTCGAGCACGCAGTGGTGCGCACATCCTTGGTCGCGAACAGATCCTTGATGCCCAGCGGCACGCCACCGAGCCAGCCACCCTCACCCTTGGCGAGTTTCGCGTCCGCGGCCTGCGCCATGGCGCGCGCCTGCTCCGGCGTCTCCAGCACATAGGCGTTCAACACGCGCGCGGCTTCCATCGCCGCAAGATGCGCGTCGGTCAGTTCAACTGACGTGAAGGATTTGGTCGCAAGGCCGTCACGCGCCTCGGCGAGTGTCAGCGACGTCAGATCTGTCATCTATTTATTGACCGGGCTGCAAAAGAAGGGAGAGAGCGTCTTGTCGTTTTCAGGCGCGTCGTTCTTGAAGGAGGCGCGACGGAGTTTGTCCTCGGCTTCCTGTGCAGCCTGAACCTTGTCGAGAATGGTATCCATGGCCGCGTCGACGTCCTTGACCTTCCCCTGACGTTCCATCTCGTCGAGGTAATCCATATAGAGTTGATAGGACTTTTCATCGTCGCAAAGCAGGCACATGGCGTGATCCCGTCTCGAATCTATTCGACGACTTTCGGCACCAGGAAGAAGTGATCCTCGGACTCAGGTGCATTGGCCGTCACCGCGTCGACGATCTCGCCGTCATTGACCACGTCGGCGCGCTTCTTCATCTCCATCGGCATCACCGAGGTCATCGGCTCGACGCCGTCGACATTCACTTCCTGCAACTGCTCGACAAAGGCCAGCATCGCGTTCAGCTCGCCCTGCAGATGGGGAACCTCGGCATCAGTGACCGCGATCCGCGCGAGATGCGCGATACGGCGAACGGTGGCAGCATCGACGGACATATAAGAAGCCTCAGGGCAAAATTCAGTCCGCCGTATAGCAGACGGAGGTTTCGCGCCGCAACCGGCGGACACCTCCGCCTTTTCAGCGTTCTAACCCCGCAATTCGGCCATCCGGGCCAATGCGGCCGCCGCCAGCGACCGCGTCAGCTCTGCCGCAGGCCGTTCGCTGCCCATTCCGACCGACTGTCCGGCCCAGAGATTGGTAAAATCGGTCCGGCCGAGCTTCTCGGCGGCGGCTTTCAGCGGCCCCAGCGCGGTCGCCGCATGCGGGAAAGCCGGCGCATCGGGCGATACCGGCCCGACCTCGCGCATCGCCCGGTTGATGACGCCCCGGGCCGGGCGGCCGGTCATGACATTGGTGATGACGGTGGAGGCATCCGACGCCCCGGCGAGAGCCGCACGACCCGGCCCGCTCACCTTCGATTCCGGCGTCCGCAGATAGGCGGTGCCGATCTGCACACCCGCGGCGCCGAGCGCAAAGGCTGCCGCGATGCCCCGCCCATCGGCGATGCCGCCCGCCGCAATCACCGGCACCTTCACCGCATCCACCACCTGCGGCAGCAGCGCAAACAGGCCGGGCTGCGTGGCGATATCCTCGGTCAGGAACATGCCGCGATGACCGCCGGCTTCCGCGCCCTGCGCGATGACCGCATCGACGCCGCGCTCCTCGAGCCACAGCGCTTCCTTGACGATGGTCGCCGAGGCGATGACCCGACAGCCGGCCGCCTTGACGCGCTTCAGGAGCGCCGCATCCGGCAGCCCGAAATGAAAACTGACCACTTCCGGCTTGAGCTCTTCCACCAGCGCGCACATCGCCTCATCGAACGGCGCACGATTGGCTGCATTAATGTCTGCATTCGGATCGAGCCCGAATTCGGTGTAATAGGACGACAGCCGCTTGCGCCAGTTGGCCTCGCGTGCAGGATCGGCGTCCACCGCCGTGTGGCAGAAGTAATTCATGTTGACCGGCGCGGAGACGCGCTGCCGCACGATGTTGATCTGCTCGCGGGCTTTTTCCGGCGAGATCATTGCGCACGGCAACGAGGCCAGCGCGCCGCCCTCGGCGGCGCCGATCATGATGTCGGCATCCTGCACGCCGGCCATTGGCGCCTGCACGATGGGAAACTCGGTGCCGAAAAGGTCGATCAGTCGGCGGTCGGGCCACATGGGGGATCTCCGGTTTCTTGCGACAATCGTACGGCAAAGCCGCTGAATCCAGCGGCAAAGCAGCGACGATCTTGAGACAATTTGAGGAAGTGGCACGCGCATCATTGCCGGGCCATGCCGAGGCTACCACGGCCGCACCCGTGCGAGCTATGCGGTTGCGCGGGGGATGAGCATCCACTTGCGCAGCGCCACGCCGGCCCAGATCGCCTCCACCAGCCCGAACGGCCAGGCGCCCTGCAGGAAGCCGTAGAGCGATCCGAGCCCGCAGGCGCCGGAAAAGGCCAGCGTGAACCAATGGCTGCGCGCTTCCAGCGCGTAACAAACCAGCATGGCGCTGACTGCAAACAATCCGAACAGGCTGAGGTGATCCATAATCGGGCTCGTAACTTGCGGGCAAGGAGGCGAAGGCGATATCACATTGTCGCAGATTGCTCCCGAGGTGAAACGCGACGCATGACCGCTACCATCCCCGATCTGACGACGCCGCGCTTGATCCTGCGCCGGCTCGAACTAGCCGATGCCGATGCCGTGCAGCGACTTTTCCCGCAGATCGAGGTGGTGCGCTTTCTGGCCAGCCGTGTGCCGTGGCCCTACCCGACCGACGGGGCTTTCACCTTCCTGCGCGACGTCGTGCTGCCAGGCATGGCGCGCGGTACCGAATGGCACTGGTCGATCCGCCCGAAAACGGCGCCGGAACAACTGATCGGCATGATCAATGTCAGGGACAGCAGCGACGACAACCGCGGCTTCTGGCTCGATCCCGTCTGGCACGGTCAAGGGCTGATGACCGAGGCCAGCATTGCCGTGACCGATTTCTGGTTCGATACGCTGGAGCGCCCCGTCCTGCGCGTCATCAAGGCCATTGCCAACAACGCGTCGCGCCGCATTTCCGAAGCCGCCGGCATGCGCGTGATCGCCACCGAGGATCGCGATTACGTCTCGGGCCGATGGCCCTCGGAAATCTGGGAAATGACCGCTGAGGAATGGCGCAGCCGCCGTCCGCCCCAATAGTTGCGGCGCAGCGTTTGATCTAATGGCTCCGCGTGTTATGCGGGACCATGCCCGCAGTCATCCTTCCCCTTGTTGAAGCCGCCGCACATCTGCCCGCCCGTGGCGCGCTGATCGGTCTCGATCTCGGCACCAAGACCATTGGTGTCGCGGTGTCCGATCCCGATCGCCGTCTCGCCACCGGCATTGAGACCGTCGAGCGAACTGCCTTCAAGGCCGATGCCGCGCGCCTGCTCAAGCTTGCCGCTGAGCGAAATATCTGCGGCTTCGTGCTGGGCCTGCCCATCAATATGGACGGCAGCGAAGGCCCGCGCGCACAATCGACACGCGCCTTCGCCCGCAACTTCTCGAAACTGACCGAACTGCCGATCGCCTTCTGGGACGAACGTCTGTCCACATCGGCGGTCGAGCGCGAACTGATCGCCAACGATGTCAGCCGCGCCAAACGCGCCAAGGTCATCGATGAGCATGCCGCGATCTTCATTCTTCAGGGCGCGCTCGACCGCCTCGCCGCATTGCTGCGCACGCCGGATATTCGCTGACAATGCTCACGGTATTCGGTGCCCTCGTTCCGGTCTTCCTACTCATCGTGCTCGGCTACGCGTTGCGGCGCCTGCTGTTGAAACAGAACATCGAGTGGATCGGGCTGGAACAGCTGGTCTACTACGTCCTGTTCCCCGCTTTGCTCATCGACACGCTGGCGCGCGCCAATCTGTCCTCGGTGCCGATCGCAGGTGTCGGCGGTGCCTTGTTGCTCTCCGTCATCCTGATGTCTGCACTGTGTCTGGCGCTACGCCCGCTGCTGGCGCGGGCCATCGGGCTCGACGGCCCCGCCTTTACCTCGCTGTTTCAGGGCGCGACGCGCTGGCAGACCTTCGTGGCGCTATCGGTTGCCGGCAATCTGTGGGGAGACCGCGGTATCACGCTGGCCTCCGTCGGCATGGTCGCGATGATCCCGCTGCTGAATATTCTGGCGGTCTGGGTGCTGGCGCATTACGCCTCGCCGCAGCGCCTGTCGTGGCCAGCGCTGCTGCTGACCATCGCCAAGAACCCGCTGATCTGGGCCTGCGTGATCGGCCTCGCGATCAACCTGGCCGGATTGCCGGTTCCCAAGCCCGCCCACGAATTCCTCGATGCGCTTGGGCGCTGTTCGCTGGCGATGGGTCTGTTGATCGTCGGCGCCGGTCTTCAGCTCGAAGGCCTGCACAGACCTGGCATGGCTGCAGCACTCACGGTCGTTCTGAAGCTCGCCGTGATGCCGCTGATTGCCATGGGCCTCGGCATCGCCTTCGGCCTGTCCGGCACAAACCTCGCGGTGGTCACCTGCTGCGCCGCGGTGCCGTCGGCCTCGAACGGCTACATTCTGGCGCGGCAGATGGGCGGCGATGCACCTCTGCTGGCGCAGATCCTCACCATCCAGACCATGCTGGCGGTCCTGACCATGCCCGTCTTCATTGCGCTGGCGGAATAGGTTTTTCTTTTTTGAGCATGATCTTGCCCGAAAACCGGTGCCCACTTTTCGGGATCATGTTCTAGGGCGATATCACACCGTTCGCGATGAGCAGCGTCTGAACAGTCGCCGCCAGATTGTTGAGGCCATGCAGATAGATCGTCAGCCATGTCGAGTGGCTGCGATAGCGCATATAGCCGAACAGCAGGCCGATGGTGAAAATCTCGACGAAGAAGAACCAGTCATATTGCAGGTGCATCGCCGTCCAGACCAGCGATGACGCCACGATGGCGCCAAATGGCCGCAAGAACGATTCCGACCAGCCGCGATAGAGGAAGCCACGCGCAAAGAACTCTTCGGTCATCGGCGCGCCGACGCAGAATGCGATGACGAGCAGCCACAGCGCGCCGTCGGCACGGGCCGACTTCAGCACTTCCAGCATGAAAGTCGGCGCAGAATCGCGCCCCATGCCTTTTGCGACCAGCTCCCAGGCGCCGACCAGCGCGATCAGCGCCACTGTGCCGATGACGTAGTTTTTCCAGGAGGTGCCGCGCAGTCCCAGATAGTCAGCAAAGGATTGCCGCGCTATGCGCGTCGCCAGCCACAGCGCCAGACACACGGCCGGAAGCCCCATGAGAACGGACGCGGCGATGGTCGTACCGCTGCTCATGGCCCTGATCAGCAGCGTCGCATCGAGCGGCGCATCCTTGATCAAGAGGTAATAGGCGACGACGGTCAGCTGACCGACGAACATCGCTGCAAAGGCGAACAGGCCCCAGAGGCTCGTACCCCAGAATTTCCAGACCCGCGGCGGCTTCGTCGCGGGCGGCAGATCCGAGGGGACAACGGGAGCGATCGATGTCTCCAGCGCACTCACTGCGGCAACGCCCGTTCGAGCAGTCCCCGGCCCTGAGCTTCGGTCAATTCAGCGGTCCCGTAGATCGCACCACGCGCACCATCGAGGCGTGTCCGCGCAAACAGTTCGGCATGGGGCGGATGCACCATGTTCAGCGCGGCGCAGGCCGCCAGCAACGCCAGCGATTCCACCGCCTGCCGCGCAACCCGTTCGCTGTCGGGCCGCAGCAAGGTACGGATGATGAAGGCCGCAGTGTCAGCCGCGCCGGGCAGTCCGCGCGTCTCCAGCATCAGATCCTGCAGCACCGCGGTCGAAGCGTCCCCTTCGCGCGACAGCGCCCGAAGCACATCGAGGCACATCACATTGCCGGAGCCTTCCCAGATCGCATTGACCGGCGCCTCGCGATAATGCCGTGCCAGAATGCCCTCCTCGACATAGCCATTGCCGCCCATGCATTCCATGGCCTCGTAAAGGAAGCCCGGCGCCGATTTGCAGACCCAGTACTTCACCACCGGCGTCAGGAAACGCATATAGGCCGCCTCGGACGAATCCTCCGGTGCCACATCGAACGCGCGGCACAGCCGCATCACCAGCGCCGTGGATGCTTCCACATGCAGCGCCATGTCTGCGAGCACGCTTTGCATCATCGGCTGATCGGCAAGATGTTTCTGGAACACGCTGCGATGCCTGGCGTGATGCAGCGCATGAGCGAGACCCGAGCGCATCAATCCGGCGGACGCCGTGGCGCAATCCTGCCGCGTCAATTGCACCATCTGGATGATGGTGCGGATGCCCTTGCCCTCGTCGCCGACGCGGAGCGCATAGGCATCGTTGAACTCCACTTCCGACGAGGCGTTGGAGCGATTGCCGAGCTTGTCCTTCAGGCGCTGGAAGTTCAGCGCGTTGAGCGAGCCGTCGGGCCGGAACCGCGGCATGAAGAAACAACTGAGGCCATCATCGGCTTGCGCGAGTACCAGAAACGCGTCGCACATTGGTGCCGACATGAACCATTTGTGGCCGCTGATCCGATACGCATCGCCGTCGCGCACCGCGCGCGTCATGTTGGTCCGCACATCCGTGCCGCCCTGCCGCTCGGTCATGCCCATGCCCAGCGTCATGCCGCGCTTGGCCGACCATGGCGCAAAGCTCGGATCGTAATCGCGGCTGGCAATCACAGGCATCACCTGCGCCAGCACATCCGGCTGCATCGCCAGCGCGCCGACGGCGGCGCGTGTCATGGTGATCGGGCACAGATGTCCGGTCTCGACCTGCGCGGCCATGAAGAATTTTGCGGCGCGCGCCACTTCGGACGCGCCGCGCGCGGACTTGCCGTCACGCGTCCATGTCGAATTGTGAATTCCCGCTGCAATGCTCTGCGCCATCAGCTCGTGATAGGCCGGATGAAACTCGACCTCATCACGCCGGTTGCCGCGCGCATCGAACGTCCGCAGCTTCGGCGTATTCTCGTTGGCCAGCCGCGCGCGCTGCGCCATCTCGGCGGATCCCCAGAGCTGACCGAATTTGGCATGGTCCACATAGGCGAACGAGCCCTCATTCATCGCAATCGCTTCCACGAGCGGCCGGTCCAGCTCGAACAGATTGACGTCCTCGAATGGTGGCGACTGGTTGAGCACCGCATGAATGGCAGAGGTGGCGTCGGTCATGAATCAGTTCCGGCTGAAGGCGATATTGCGAATCATTTTACGCCGGATTTTGCCTCAATACGAGGCACCGCAGGATGGGTAGAGCGCAGGTGCGTAAGCGCCGGAGGGCCACCCATCGGGCGATTTTTCCGCAAGGACGGAATGATGGGTTTCGCTTCGCTCTACCCATCCTACGGCTGCGGGCTTTTATCTCCGGATCGGAAAATCATACGCCTTGGTGCCGATACCCGGCAGCGAGAAGTGCCACCATTCCTTGGCGTAATTCACGAAGCGCTGCCTTCCCATCGCCGCCATCAGGAGATCGCGCCAGCGCCGCTGCGCGGGTGAAATCGCACGCGATCCGGTATGCGCCTTGGCATCGGAACAATCGTAACCCGTGCCCATGTCGACGCCGCCCTCGGGCGCGCGCTGCGCTTCCGGCGCAATGCAGCTTGCATAGGCCCTGTTGGGATCGAATGCCGGCGACGCAGGCGCACGCAGGTCGACCAGCGTCAGATCGAGCGCCGCGCCGGTGGAATGGCCGGAGCGCTCGGCGATATAGCCGAGCCTGAACAGATCCGCCTTGCTGAAGGAGGGATTATAGCGCTTCTGCGCCGGCGTCTCGTTGCCATCGCGTGCCCATGCCACCATGTCACGCGACGCCCGCGCCGGGCGATAGCAATCCAGCATTTTCAGCGACAGGTTCTGCGCCATCAGTTCGCGCTGCACCTTCTGCAGAGCGAGGCCGACCGGGCGTTTCACCACACATTCCGCGCTGTCATAGCCGTTCAGTTTGCGGCCGACGAAATTGTTGACGCCGGCATAGCGGATGTCCTGCCGGATCGAGGGATCGATATCCCGCAGGAACACGAAATCGTCAGGCAGGTTTTGCGCCCGCGCAGGCAGGGCGCCCGATGCCAGCAAGAGCCCCGCCGAGATCACCGCCAACAGCCGATCTGGAAAATGTCTCATCAGCGGGCTCGCGATCCAAACGGACGACTTTACGGCGATTTGTACCGGTCATCTTTACCCTGCCACCGGACTGACCGGGGGATAACCGAAAAGCGGGCGAATCGCGCTTGCCCCGCTTTTCAACTCTGCCTATAGCTTTCGTTTTAATGACCCAAGCCACGAAATCCTCTTTCGTCCTCGGACACCGGCATTTGCTGGGCATCGAGGGCCTTTCCGCCGCGGACATCACCGGCCTCCTCGACCTGTCCGAGGAATATGTCGAGCTGAACCGCCAGGTCGACAAGAAGCGCTCCTCGCTGCGCGGTCGCACCCAGATCAATCTGTTTTTCGAGAATTCGACGCGCACCCAGTCGTCGTTCGAACTGGCCGGCAAGCGGCTCGGTGCCGACGTCATGAACATGTCGGTGTCATCGTCCTCGATCAAAAAGGGCGAGACGCTGATCGACACCGCGATGACGCTGAACGCGATGCATCCGGACATTCTCGTGATGCGCCATCACGCCTCCGGCGCGGTCGAACTGCTGGCGCGCAAGGTCGACGGCTCCGTCATCAATGCCGGCGACGGCGCCCATGAACATCCGACACAGGCCCTCCTCGACGCGCTGACCATTCGCAGAAACAAGGGCCGGCTCGAAGGCCTCACCATCGCCATCTGCGGCGACGTGCTACATTCGCGTGTCGCGCGGTCCAACATCCTGCTGCTCAACACCATGGGCGCACGGGTGCGCGTGGTTGGACCCTCCACGCTGCTGCCGCCGGGCATCGAGCGCATGGGCGTCGAGGTCGCGCGCGACATGCGCGAGGGCCTCAACGGCGCCGACATCGTGATGATGCTGCGGCTGCAGCGCGAGCGCATGAACGGCTCCTTCGTGCCGTCGTCAGCCGAATACTTCCAGTATTTCGGCCTCGACCAGAAGAAGCTCGCTTACGCCAAGCCCGACGCGCTGGTGATGCATCCCGGCCCGATGAATCGCGGTGTCGAGATCGACTCCATTGTCGCGGACGGCGCGCAATCCCTGATCCGTGAACAGGTCGAGATGGGTGTTGCGGTCCGCATGGCCGTGCTCGAAGCGCTCGCGCGCAACCTCCCGAACGCGTGACGCCATGCTGACAGACCGCCGCCCCATCCTGCTTGCCAATGCGCACCTGATCGATCCATCCACCGATCTCGACGGCGTCGGTGACGTCTTGATCGCCGACGGCGTAATCCGCGATGCCCGCCGTGGCATCGGCGCGGCCGGGGTGCCCGAAGGCACCGACATCATCAATTGCGCCGGCAAGGTCGTGGCCCCCGGCCTCGTCGACATGCGCGCTTTCGTCGGCGAACCCGGCGCCAGCCATCGCGAGACCTTCGCATCCGCAAGCCGCGCCGCCGCAGCCGGCGGCATCACAACCATCATCTGCCAGCCGGATACCTCGCCGACCATCGACAATTCCGCCACCGTCGATTTCGTGCTGCGCCGTGCCCGCGACACCGCGATCGTCAACATCCACCCGATGGCCGCACTCACCAAGGGTCTCCAGGGCAAGGAGATGACAGAGCTTGGCCTGTTGAAAGCCGCGGGCGCCGTCGCCTTCACCGATGCCGACAAGAGCATCACCAATGCGCAGCTGATGCGCCGCGCCCTCACTTACGCCCGCGACTTCGACGTTCTGATCGTGCATCACACGGAAGACCCCGATCTCGTCGGCGAAGGCGTGATGAATGAAGGCGAGCGCGCCTCGCGGCTCGGCCTGATGGGCATTCCCACGGCGGCCGAAGCCATGATGCTGGAACGCGACATGCGTCTGGTGGCTCTCACGGGCGGTCGCTATCACGCCGCATCATTGACTTGCGCCGAATCCATCGAGGTCCTCAAGCGGGCGCGCGATGCCGGGCTTCGTGTGAGCGCCTCAGCCTCGATCAATCACCTGACGCTGAACGAGAACGACATCGGGCCCTATCGGTCATATCTCAAGCTGTCGCCGCCGCTGCGTGTCGAGGAAGACCGCCGGGCGCTGGTGGCGGCCGTTGCCTCCGGGCTGATCGACGTCATCATGTCCGATCACAACCCGCAGGATGTCGAAACCAAGCGCCTGCCATTTGCCGAAGCCGCGCCGGGCGCCATCGGCCTCGAAACGATGCTGTCGGCGGGATTGCGGCTGATCCACAATGGCGAGCTCACTTTCACCCAGTTGATCCGTGCGATGTCGACACGCCCGGCCGAACTGCTCGGCCTGCCCTGCGGCACGCTGCGTCCGGGCGCCGTCGCGGATATCATTGTTATTGACGCCGACGTGCCATGGGTGCTGGATCCCGCAGACCTGAAGTCGCAATGCAAGAATACACCGTTCGACGAGGCCCGTTTCACAGGCCGGGTCGCGCGCACCATCGTCGGCGGGCGTACCGTTTACGAGCACGTCTGACGCGATAAGCGTGTCTTAAAGCACCGAAAGCGCGGAGCGCGTCTCAGAGCAGAGGTCCGATGATTGTTCTCTACCTATTTGCTGCCGCGCTCGGCTATTTCCTTGGCTCGGTCCCGTTCGGGTTGGTGCTGACCAGGCTCGCCGGCACGCAGGACATCCGCACCATCGGCTCCGGCAATATTGGAGCCACCAACGTGCTGCGCACCGGCCGCAAGGGCCTTGCTGCGGCCACGCTGCTGCTTGACGCCCTCAAGGGCACGGTCGCGGTCATCATCGCAGGCAGCGTCGGCGGTCCCGTCCCGGCCATGATCGCGGGCCTCTTCGCTTTCCTGGGCCATCTCTTCCCGGTCTGGCTCGGCTTCAAGGGCGGCAAGGGCGTCGCCGTCTATATCGGCATCATGTTCGGCCTGTACTGGCCGGCCGCCGTGGTGTTCTGCCTCGCCTGGCTCGCCTGCGCCTTCTCCTCGCGCTACTCGTCATTCTCGGCCCTGACCGCCAGTGCCATCACGCCAATCTTCCTGTGGTGGGCCAAGGCCCCGCAGCTCGCCGTGCTGGCCACCGTGCTGACGCTGCTGCTGTGGTTCATGCATCGTGAGAACATCAAGCGGCTGCTGAACGGCACCGAAGGCAAGATCGGGCAGAAGTAGTCGCCATCAGAACACCCGCGCGCCCTGCTTCGCGTCGAGATCGAACTCCCAGATCTCGACACCGCGGCTGATCAGGTAGCCGTTGTTCTTGATGTAGTGCGAGATCAGACTCACCTTCGAATGCGGGTGAAGGTGTTTGAGCACGAACAATATTTTCCGATAGTCCCGCGGCGCGGCGCTGAAGAGCAGCATGGCTTCGTTCATGCCCCTGATCTTGGCCCTCGGCGTACCGCCCGACACGGTCCAGGTATAGGACTTGCACTCCACCAGTATGCGCGGACTGTCACTGCCGAGATCGAAGCGCTTGTTCTTCTGCAGCCGATGGCCGACGGGGACGACGAAATTGCGCGCCAGCTGCACGCCTTCGGAGTGAAAGAAAATCTGTGCCGCCTCTTCGAACTCACGCCCGACGGCGGCGTTGCTGGACGCCCCGATCCGCTGAAAGTTGTTCACGTCCCAAAGCATTGCCATCACTGAACACAAGCCATTCGGGCTCGCCCCTACTCTCGCACCTCAGGCGAGAATGTCAATTGAATACATCCTTAAGTTGATGGATGCTTTCCTCCGGGGGGCATGGCTTTGGACAACATCTCACAGGGCAATACACACCTCAGCGACGCCCAGCGACTCGACTGGCTGCGGCTGATCCGCAGCGACAATGTAGGGCCGCGCACGTTCCGGTCGCTGATCAATCACTTCGGCAGCGCCAGCGTTGCGCTGGAACGATTGCCCGATCTGGCACGCCGCGGCGGCGCGGCCCGCGCCGGCCGGATCTGCAGCGCGGACGAAGCGCAGCGTGAAATCGACCTCGGCCGCAAGATGGGCATCATGCTCGTTGCGCCTGGTGAGCCCGGCTATCTGCTGCGTCTGGCGGGTATCGACGACGCACCGCCTTTGCTCGGCATCCGCGGCAAAGCAGATGCGCTGATGCGGCCGATGATCGCCATCGTCGGTTCTCGCAATGCGTCCGGTGCGGGACTGAAATTCGCGGAGAGACTGGCACGCGACCTCGGCGACGCCGGCTTCGTGATCGTGTCGGGCCTCGCACGCGGTATCGATCAGGCCGCGCATCGCGCCAGTGCGACCAGCGGCACGGTCGCTGTGCTCGCCGGCGGTCATGACAAAATCTATCCGCCGGAACACGAGGACCTGCTGTTCGCCCTGCTGGACAACGGCGGCGCGATTTCGGAGATGCCGCTCGGCCATGTTCCCCGCGCACGCGACTTTCCCCGCCGCAACCGCCTGATCTCCGGGGCAGCCCTCGGCGTCGTGGTCATCGAAGCGGCGCATCGCTCGGGCTCGCTGATCACCGCACGGATGGCCGCCGAACAGGGGCGCGAAGTGTTCGCCGTGCCGGGCTCGCCGCTCGATCCCCGCGCTGCCGGCACCAACGACCTCATCAAGCAAGGCGCCGCGCTGGTGACCGAAGCGACCGACGTGATCAATGCCGTTGCGCCGATCATGGAGCGGCCGATCGAATTGCCGAGCCGTGAACCTGATGACATCTCGTCGTTCGACGAACCGGATCACAGCGACCGCGCGCGCGTCGTCGCTCTGCTCGGCCCGAGCCCGGTCGGCATCGACGATCTCATCCGCCTCGCCGGCACGTCGGCCTCCACGGTGCGTATCGTGCTGCTGGAGCTCGAGCTTGCCGGACGGCTGGAGCGTCATGGCGGAGGCTTGGTGTCGATGATCTGAGGACTCAGTCCTCCGAATTGCGCCCGTCGAAGTCTTTCCGCGCCGTGTCGATGTCGGAGAGATGATCCTTGGCCCATGCGCCAAGCTTCATCACGGGATCGCTCAGCCCGTGGCCGAGATGTGTGAGTTCGTAGTCCACGCGCGGCGGCACCGTCGGAAACACCGTGCGCGTCACCAGCCCGTCGCGTTCGAGCCCGCGTAGTGTCAGGGTCAGCATCCGCTGCGAGATGCCGCCAATCATGCGCTTCAACTCGTTGAAACGCCGCGGGCCATCGCCGAGCAGCATGATCACCAGCACACTCCATTTGTCGCCGACCCGCGCCAGCACCGACGCGACGCCGCGGCAGTCGTTGGCGTTGTGCCCCGGCGGAACGGGCGGCAAAGCAGGCACCTTTTTGTGCTCGGGTTTCAAAATTGTGCCTTCTTGCGCAGTTTCGGACAGTCACTCATGTAGCGTCAGTTACAAACTTATACCATGAGGCGACCATATGAAACTCCTTCATCTCGATTCCAGCGTGCTTGGCCCGAACTCCGTCAGCCGTCAGGTGACGGCGGCCATCGTCAACCGGCTGGGCAAGACCAGCCCCGGCCTGAACATTATCTACCGCGATCTCGCGGCTGCGCCGTTGAGCCATCTGTCCGGTTCCCATCTTGCCGCGGCGCAAGGGGCCCCGGCCGATGCTGCGATCCAGGCTGAGGTTGCCGAGGGCAATGCTGTGCTGGAGGAGTTCCTGGCCGCCGATGTCGTTGTGATCGGCGCACCGATGTACAATTTCTCGATCCCGACCCAGCTCAAATCATGGATCGACCGCATCGCGGTGGCCGGCAAGACCTTCAAATATGGCCCTGACGGCGTCCAGGGCCTGGCCGGTGGCAAGCGGGTGATCATCGCGGTATCGCGTGGCAATTTCTACAGTGCCGGCAAACCCGCCGCCGTCTACGAACACGTCGAAACCTATCTGCGCAGCGTGTTCGGCTTCATCGGCGTGACCGATATCGAAATCATCGCCGCCGACGGCATCGGTGCCGGGCCGGAGCATCGTGAGAAAGCAATCGCCGATGCCCTGCAGGCGGCGACGGATCTACGCGCGGCGTAACAACTGTCATTCCGGGACGCGGCCGCATCTCCGCGCACGCGAACCCCAGCCACTCCAACTGGAGTGGCTGGGAATCCCGAAGTGAGTTTCAACCAATGGAGATCCCGGGCTCCCGCCGTCCGCTTACGCGGACCGCCGGTCCCCGGGATGACGGTGTGCTCTCACTAGCTACGATAGGCCGGTGCGCCAGCGGGCGACGACGTCACGCCACCATCGACGAAAATCTCAGCGCCCTGGATGTTCGATGCATCATCCGACGCGAGAAACAGCACGGTCTTCGCAACTTCTTCCGGCTTGCCGAAACGCCCGAGCGGAATGGTCATCGAGATGCGCTTTTCAAGTGCTGCTCTTGCTTCCGGCGTCGGCGCAGAGCGATCCCAGATCGGTGTCGATGTGCCGCCGGGCGATACGACATTGACGCGGATATTGCGCGGCGACAGCTCGGACGCCATCACGCGGGCCATGGCGCGCACGCCAGCCTTGCTCGCGGCATAGGCGGCGTAGCCGGGATTGCCCAGCACCGAGATCACCGAGCCGTTGAGAATGATCGACGCGCCATCGTTGAGATGTGCAACCGCGGCCTGCACGGTGAAGAACACCGCGGTGATGTTGGTTTTCAGCACGGATTCGAACACATCGAGCGCGGTGCCACCCACCGGCGTGTGCGCGCTGATGCCTGCATTCGCGAACACGATGTCGAGCTTGCCGAACTTCGCCACGGCTTCAGCCACCGCCTTCTCGGTCGCTGCAATATCGGTCGCGTCGGCCACGATGCCGATGGCATTCGCGCCGAGTTCGGCCACCGCGGCATCGAGCTTGGCCTTGTCCCGGCCGGTGATGGCAACCTTGGCGCCTTCTGCCACGAACAGCTTGGCCGTGGTCAATCCGATACCGCTATTGCCGCCCGTGATGAGAGCCGTCTTGTTAGCCAAACGCATGATGATCTCCTGATGATCAAGTGGTTGCTTTTTAAAACCACGTGGACATTTAGAGTGGATGGTTTCATAATGCAACCACACGTCCCCCGATCACTGGATTTCTTTTCCGCCCCGGAAAGTCGCATGGCCAAACGAACCAGTCTGAAAGATTCGACCTGCCCGGTCGCACGATCCATGGAGGTGATCGGCGACTGCTGGACAATGATGATCATCCGCGACGCCATGCTGGGTGCACGGCGCTTCGGCGAGTTCCAGAAAAGCCTGGGCTTGGCGAAGAACATTCTCGCCGCACGCCTGAAGGCGCTGGTCGAGGACGGCATCCTAAAGCTGGAGCCGGCGGCCGACGGCAGCGCCTATCTGGACTATGTGCTGACCCCGAAAGGCGAGGCCGTGCATCCGATCATGGTGGCACTGCGCCAGTGGGGTGAGGAATTCTCCTTCCTGCCCGGCGAGCCCACGACGATCATGGTGGATCGCAAGAACGGCAAGAAGATCAAGAAGTTGGAGCTGCACGCAGCCGACGGCTCGCTGCTCGGCTATGGCGACACCCGGATCGAGCCATCAACGGCTTGACGGCTTGCAAAGGCGCCCCGGCCGCAAAATCTCCTCGGTTTCCAAATGCGCCATGTCGAGCAGGTAAGCGAGCATGTCATGGCGATGGCAACGTGCCATGAGCGACAGGTCGCGAACCGCACCCTTTATATAAAGTGCCGCTTCCTCCGGTCCGCCATCGCCCTGCGCTGGATCATCCGGAAGTGGCGATGTCATGGGTATTCCCCGGCCCGGCATTCCGGGCAAAATCAGCGGCAACGAAGCATCAAATCATACCGTTATTGGTTGCATTTTACAACCCTTGGTAATTGTTTCGGAGCCCACAGCCACGGCCATCAACAACTCACGATTTGACACGGGACCCCTTCGCACCCATGTTCGCCGCGAAACGGCTGGCGCGACTCTCGCAGACCCAAGCCGGATTCCCCCTTTAAGTTATTGGAATCACATGAATCTCGTCATTGTCGAGTCGCCTTCAAAGGCCAAGACGATCAACAAGTATCTGGGCAAGGACTATGAGGTCCTGGCGTCGTTCGGCCATGTCCGCGACCTCCCGGCCAAGAACGGATCGGTCGATCCCGACGCCAATTTCCAGATGATTTGGGAGATCGACCCGAAGGCCAACAGCCGGCTCAACGACATCGCCAAGGCCGTCAAGGGTGCCGACAAGCTCATCCTTGCGACCGACCCTGATCGCGAAGGCGAAGCGATCTCCTGGCACGTGCTCGAAGTCCTCAAGCAGAAGCGCGCGCTGAAAGACCAGAAGATCGAGCGTGTGGTGTTCAACGCGATCACCAAGCAGGCCGTCACCGACGCGATGAAGAATCCGCGCGAGATCGATGGCGCGCTGGTCGATGCCTATATGGCGCGCCGTGCACTCGATTATCTGGTGGGCTTTACGCTTTCTCCCGTGCTGTGGCGCAAGCTGCCCGGTGCCCGCTCCGCGGGCCGCGTGCAGTCGGTCGCGCTGCGTCTGGTCTGCGACCGCGAGCAGGAAATCGAGAAATTCATCCCGCGCGAATACTGGTCGCTGGTGACCACGCTCGCCACGCCGCGTGGCGAGAGTTTCGAAGCCCGCCTCGTCGGCGCCGACGGCAAGAAGATCCAGCGTCTCGATATCGGCACCGGTGCCGAAGCCGAAGACTTCAAGAAGGCGATCGAAGCCGCCAACTTCACGGTCTCCACCGTCGATGCCAAGCCCGCGCGCCGCAATCCGCAGGCGCCGTTCACGACCTCCACGCTGCAGCAGGAAGCCAGCCGCAAGCTCGGTTTTGCGCCGGCGCACACCATGCGCATCGCGCAGCGTCTGTATGAAGGCATCGACATCGGCGGCGAGACCACCGGTCTCATCACCTATATGCGAACCGACGGCGTGCAGATCGACCCCTCCGCCATCACGCAGGCGCGCTCTGTCATCGGCGAAGACTACGGCAAGCAATATGTGCCGGACGCCGCGCGGCAATATACGAGCAAGGCCAAGAACGCGCAGGAAGCGCATGAAGCGATCCGCCCGACCGACATGTCGCGTCGCCCGGCAAGCCTGCGCGGCCGTCTGGATACGGATCAGTCGCGGCTCTATGAGCTGATCTGGATGCGCACCATCGCCAGCCAGATGGAATCCGCCGAGATGGAACGCACCACCGTCGATATCGCCGCCAAGGCGGGATCGCGGATTCTGGAACTGCGCGCCACCGGTCAGGTCGTGAAGTTCGACGGCTTCCTTGCGGTCTATCAGGAAGGCAAGGACGACGACGCCGACGATGAGGATTCACGCCGCCTGCCCGCCATGAGCGAAGGCGAAGCGCTGAAGAAAGAGAACCTCGCCGTCACCCAGCATTTCACCGAACCGCCGCCGCGTTTCTCGGAAGCATCACTGGTGAAGCGCATGGAAGAGCTCGGCATCGGCCGGCCCTCGACCTATGCGTCGATCCTGCAGGTGCTGAAGGATCGTGGCTATGTCCGCCTCGAGAAGAAGCGTCTCTATGGCGAGGACAAGGGCCGCGTCGTCGTCGCCTTCCTCGAAAACTTCTTCGCCAAATATGTCGAGTATGACTTCACGGCGGCGCTGGAAGAAAACCTCGACAGGATTTCCAACAACGAGATTTCCTGGCAGCAGGTGCTGAAGGATTTCTGGACCGACTTCATCGGCGCCGTGAACGAGATCAAGGATCTGCGCGTGGCGCAGGTACTCGACGCGCTCGACGAGATGCTCGGCCCGCACATCTACGCCCCGCGCGAAGACGGCGGCGATCCTCGCCAGTGCCCGACCTGCGGCACCGGCCGTCTCAACCTCAAGGCCGGCAAGTTCGGCGCCTTCGTCGGCTGCACGAACTATCCGGAATGCCGCTACACACGTCCGCTCGCCGCCGATAGCGGCGCCAACGCGGATCGCGTGCTCGGTCCCGATCCCGCGTCGGGTCTCGAAGTCGCCGTCAAAGCCGGACGCTTCGGGCCCTATATCCAGCTCGGCGACGCCAAGGATTACGAGGAAGGCGAGAAGCCGAAGCGTGCAGGCATTCCGAAGAACACATCGCCCAGCGATGTCGAACTCGATATGGCGCTGAAGCTGCTGTCGCTGCCGCGCGAGATCGGCAAACACCCGGAGAGCGGCGAGCCGATCACCGCAGGCCTCGGCCGTTTCGGACCGTTCGTGAAGCATGAGAAGACCTATGCCAGCCTCGAGGCCGGCGATGAGGTGTTCGATATCGGCCTCAACCGCGCCGTCACGCTGATCGCCGAGAAGATCGCCAAGGGCCCGTCAGGCCGTCGCTTCGGCGCCGATCCCGGCAAGCCGCTCGGCGATCATCCGACCCTCGGCGGCGTCGCCGTGAAGGGTGGACGCTACGGCGCCTATGTCACCGCCGGCGGCGTCAATGCGACGATCCCGAGCGACAAGACGCAAGAGACCATCACCCTCGAAGAAGCCGTCGCGCTGATCGACGAGCGCGTGGCCAAGGGCGGCATCAAGCCGAAGCGCGGTGCCAAGAAGGCGCCGGCGAAGAAGGCTGTCGCCAAGAAGGCCGACGCAGCCGAGAAGAAGCCGGCGGCCAAGAAGGCTGTTGCAAAGAAAGCGGCGGCAAAGCCGAAGGCTGAAACGGCCGCGGCAAGCAAGGCACGCGCGCCGGTGAAGGCAAAGACATCGCCTGCGAAGAAGAAGGCCGCGAAAACGGTCGCGAAGAAGAGCGCTGGCTAGAGCCTTTTCGGTTCTGATGATATCAGAACCGAGGCCCTGTCTTTTTGTTTTGACGCGTTTTCTTGGCGCGAACCGGAAACCACTTCGCTTGAAAACGCTATAGAACGGATAATTGTGAGCAAGAAACGCGACAGCAGCTTTCCAACCAGGGATGCCATCGTCGCGTTTATTCGCGCGTATCCCGGCAAGATCGGCACCCGCGAAATCGCGCGTGAATTCGGACTGAAGAACGCCGCCCGCGTCGAACTGAAGCGCATGCTGCGCGAGCTCGCCGACGAAGGCGCCATCGCCAAGAAGGGCCGCAGCGTGCGCGAGCCTGCTGCGATGCCGCCGACGGTGCTGGTCGATATCACCTCCAGGGATGCCGATGGCGAGTTGATCGCCACGCCCGTCGAATGGGATGAGGCAGACGGCGTCGCGCCGAAAATCCGAATTCACACGCCGCGCCGTCCCCTGCCCGGCACCGCGGCCGGCGTCGGCGACCGCGCATTGCTGCGCATCGAGAAGATCGAGAACGAGGGCGAGTTAGCCAGCTATCAGGGCCGCGTCGTGCGTGTGCTCGAAGGTGCCCGCACGCGCCTGCTCGGCATCTATCGCGCGCTGCCCAATGGTGGCGGGCGATTGATCCCGGTCGACAAGAAGCAGGCCGGTCGCGAACTCAACATCGCCGCGTCAGACGCCAACGGCGCCGAGGACGGCGATCTCGTCAGCGTCGATCTCATTCGCACGCGTGGCTATGGCCTCGGCTCCGGCAAGGTGAAGGAACGGCTCGGTTCGCTCTCCTCCGAGAAAGCGGTCAGCCTGATCGCGATCCACTCGCACGATATCCCGCAGGCATTCTCCCGCGACGCGTTGAAGGAAGCCGAAGCGGCGAAGCCTGCGACGCTGCAAGGACGTGAAGACTGGCGCGACATGCCGCTGGTCACCATCGATCCGCCGGACGCCAAGGATCACGACGACGCCGTCTATGCCGAACGCGATTCCGATCCGAACAATGCAGGCGGCTATATCGTCACCGTCGCCATCGCGGATGTTGCCTTCTATGTGCGTCCCGGTTCTGCGCTCGATCGTGACGCACTGCTCCGCGGCAACTCGGTCTACTTCCCCGACCGCGTCGTGCCGATGCTGCCGGAGCGCATTTCCAACGACCTGTGTTCGCTGGTACCGGGCGAACCGCGCGGCGCGCTGGCCGTACGCATGGTAATCGGCGCTGACGGGCGCAAGAAGTCGCACGGCTTTCACCGCATCCTGATGCGTTCGGCGGCGAAGCTGAATTACGCGCAGGCGCAGGCCGCCATCGACGGCCATCCCGACGATACCACCGGCCCGCTGCTCGAACCGATCCTGAAGCCGCTCTATGCGGCCTATACGCAGGTAAAGCTCGCGCGCGACGAACGCGATCCGCTGGACCTCGATATTCCCGAGCGCAAAATCCTGCTCAAGAAGGACGGCACCGTCGATCGTGTCGTCGTGCCCGAGCGTCTCGATGCCCATAAACTCATTGAAGAGTTCATGATCCTGGCCAACGTGGCCGCAGCGGAGATGCTTGAAAAGAAGGGGCTGCCGCTTATCTATCGGGTACATGATGAGCCTTCCGTGGAGAAGGTTCACAACCTGCAGGAATTCCTCAAGACCCTCGACATGTCGTTCGCGAAAGCGGGCGCGCTGCGGCCGGCGGTATTCAATCGCGTGCTGTCACAGGTCAAAGGTCACGATTCCGAGCCGCTGGTGAATGAAGTGGTTTTGCGCTCGCAAGCCCAGGCGGAATATGCGGCCGAGAATTACGGACATTTCGGTCTGAACCTGCGGCGCTACGCGCATTTCACGTCGCCGATCAGGCGATACGCGGATCTGATCGTGCATCGCGCACTGATCCGCGCGCTCGGTCTCGGCGAAGGTGCATTGCCTGACACTGAAACCATGGAAACCCTGAGCGAGGTTTCCGCGCAGATTTCCGCCACCGAGCGCCGGGCCATGAAGGCCGAACGCGAGACGTCCGACCGTCTGATCGCGCATTTCCTGGCCGACAAGATCGGCGCCACGTTCCGGGGCCGGATCTCCGGTGTCACCAGGGCTGGACTCTTTGTCCGATTGACCGAGACCGGCGCCGATGGCCTGATCCCGATCCGCACGTTGGGCACCGAATACTTCAACTATGACGAAGCTCGCCACGCCCTTGTCGGTACACGCAGCGGTGCCATGCACCGGTTGGGCGACGTCGTCGACGTCCGTCTGGTCGAGGCAGCCCCCGTCGCTGGTGCCTTGCGGTTTGAAATGCTCTCCGAGGGCAATACCGCCCCACGGAGCCGCCGACGCGAACATGCCCGCAGCAATGACGCTGCAGACCGGCCGCGTCATCCGGGTGCCAAGCCTTCTGGTACGACGAAGTTCAAATCGTCGAAGAAGCAGAAGGCACCCAAGAAAGCCAAACCCGGGCGCAATGCGCGGCAGGCTGCCAAAGCTGACAAGGCTCGCTCCGGGAACTACCCCGGCAAGCCAACAAAGGGGTAACGCCATGATGACATTGACCACACCGAAGATCTGGAGCGCGACGTTGGATTCCTCCGCCAAGCGCAACGTCTGGACCGCGATGAAGCGCGGCTTCGCCTGCCGTTGCCCGAACTGCGGCGAAGGCAAGATGTTTCGCGCCTTCCTGAAGACCGCAGATCACTGCGACAAGTGTGGCCAGGATTTCACCGCGCATCGCGCCGACGATCTCCCCGCCTATCTCGTGATCGTCATCGTCGGTCATATCGTCGTGCCGATCGCATTGTGGATCGAGACCAACTACTCGCCATCGGTCGCGCTGCAACTTGCGATCTATCTGCCGATCACACTGATCGCGTCGCTGCTGTTGTTGCAGCCGGTCAAGGGCGCCGTGGTCGGATTGCAGTGGGCATTCCGCATGCATGGATTTGGCGACGGCCCGGCCGACTGATACATTCTCCGTCTGCTTGAACAGCACGTAATAAGAAGAATTTCAGGAGACGGAATGAACGAGAAAGTCGAGATCGGCAAGGAAGCCGACCACCATCCCTACAAGCGTCCGCGCGACGCTGCGACCCTGATGCTGGTCGATCGCTCCGGTCCGATCCCGAAAGTGCTTGTCGGCAAGCGCCACGACAAGGTGGTGTTCATGCCCGGCAAGTTCGTCTTCCCCGGCGGCAGTGTCGACAAGACCGACAACAAGATTCCGGTGGCTGCACCTTTGCCGCCGGAGCTTGAAGCCAACCTGATGAAGGGCAGCCCGAAGACCCCGCCGTCGCGCGCGCGTTCGCTCGCTGTCGCCGCGATCCGCGAAGCCTGCGAAGAAACCGGTCTCTGCCTCGGCCGCAAGGTTGACGGCGCGACGAAGAAGCTCCCCGGCCCGTGGGAAGCCTTCAGCGATGCCGGTCTCCTGCCCGATCCCTCCGGCCTGTTTCTGATTGCCCGCGCCATCACACCGCCCGGCCGCATCAAGCGTTTCGATACTCGTTTCTTCACGGCGGATGCCTCTGCCATCGCGCATCGCGTCGAAGGTGTGATTCATGCGGATGCCGAACTGGTGGAACTGGTCTGGGTCGAGCTTGGCTCCGCACATCTTGCCGATGCGCACGCAATGACCAAGAACGTGCTCAATCAATTGCAGCAGCGTCTCGCCACTGGCCCGTTGCGTCACGATGCGCCGCTGCCCTTCTTCCACTGGTACAGCGGCAAGATGCAGCTCGACATGCTGCCGGGAGATGTCTGAGAAGATCAGATAAGCCGATCACGCGTGTTCGGCCTATTTTAGCTGTTTCCTTGGCGGGATAGTTGGTGCAACGCAGTAGCAGCTACCACCTTCTCGCTCATAGGATTCCCAGTTGTGGGACAGATGAATTGGACGCCGGAGGCCGAGCCTTCGACATTTACCCGCACGTCATTGGAGTATCGTCGCAAGGCGTCGGCACTCAGCCAGCGTGCAAGCGTCGAAGCTGACCCGCGGAAAGTTCGCGCATTGCTACAACTTGCCATCTCGTGGATTCAGGTTGCTGAAAACGAAGAACTGATGGCCAGCGAGTATCGCACCAACACACACATGCACAGTTTCTGACGCGGGAAGACGCCGCATGCGCGGCGCCTTCCTGCTGGGCAAAGTCCATCGTCAGATCTGCGCCAGGCCACCATCGACGAACAATTCTGCACCGGCAACGAAGCTGGAGTCGTCCGATGCCAGGAACAGCACCGCCTTGGCAACCTCGTCCGCGGTACCGAGACGGCCGAGCGGCACGATGGTCTTGAGATAGCCCTTCACATCGTCATTGGCGAAGACATCGAGGCCGGGGGTCTGGATCGGTCCGGGGCTGACCACATTGACGCGGATTTTGCGCGCCTTGAGATCCGAGGTCCAGCTGCGCGCAAACGAGCGGATCGCTGCCTTGGTGGCGTTGTAGACGCTGAAGGACTCCATCCCCTTCGATCCCGATACCGACCCGGTGAGAACCACGGAGGCGCCGTCGGACAGCAGTGGCAATGACTGCTGCACCGTGAACAGGACGCCCTTCACATTGATGTCGAACAACTTGTCATAGACGTCTTCGGTGATCTGGCCGAACGGGCTGAATTCATAACCACCGGCATTGGCAAACAGCACGTCGATCTTGCCCTTGGCCGCCTTCACCGTATCGAACAGATGCGCGAGATCGGCGAGCCTGGTCGCGTCCGCCTTCACGCCCACGGCCTTCGGGCCGAGCTGCTTTACGGCGGCGTCGAGTTCGGCCTGGCGGCGACCGGTGATGAAGACATAGGCGCCCTCGTCGACGAAACGCTGGGCGGCGGCCAGGCCGATACCGGCACTGCCACCGGTGACGACTGCGATCTTGCCTTCGAGTTTGCGGGTCATGATGCTCTCCATTTGATTGGGGGGGCGGCGCCATCGCCGTCCGACCCGGAGAACATGCTCCATCCACCTTGGAGTGGTTATGGGCTTGATCGGATATCATTTATCCGTATTTTGAATGAATGATCGATACTGTCGCCCTCTTCCAAGCCTTCATCCGGGTCGTTGAGGCGGGGTCCTTCAGCCGTGTCGCCGCAGAGCAGAATTCCAGCCAGCCGACGGTCAGCCGGCAGATCGCCACGCTGGAAGATCATCTCGGCACCCGCCTGTTCACCCGCACCACCCGCAGACTGACGCTGACCGATGACGGCCGCGGCTTCTACGAGCGCGCCAAACTGGCGCTGGAGGCCGTTGCCGAGGCCGAGGGTGCGGTTGGCCGACGCCGGGCCAGACCATCAGGCACGCTGCAACTGGCCCTCCCCGTGGTGTTCGGACGGCTGCGTGTGATCCCTCACCTGAAGGGCTTTCTGGCACGTTACCCCGACGTCAATGTCGACCTCGTGATGAATGACGGCTTCAGCGACCTCGTCGAGGACGGCATTGATCTGGCGATCCGATCCGGCGTGGTGACCGACCAGAACCTGATCGCCAGAAAGATCAGCGTGACACGCCGTATCCTGGTGGCCTCGCCGTCCTATCTGCGCGGCAGGACAATGCCGGCGCATCCCACCGACCTCGCAGGTCACGACTGCATCCCCTATACGCGCTTCACCGCCGGGGTGACCTGGCGCTTCGAAAGTCCTGAGGGCCCGATCGCCATCGAAGCCACAGGGCCGGTGCGCACGCAGAGTTCTGAGGGCGTTCGCGAAGCCGTGATGTCCGGCCTCGGCATCGGCTTCGTCCCGATCTGGCATTTCACCGATGAGATCGAGACGGGCCGTCTCATCGTGCTGCTTGAAGCGTTCGAACCGAAACCGGTGCCGATCAGCGCGGTCTATCCCTCGCGCCGCTTCGTGCCGCAAAAGACCCGCGCCATGATCGACTATCTGGAAACGCAATTCGCGATGGACCCGACGCTGAATCCGAAGAAGGGATGAGCTCCGTCCTCATGGTGAGGAGGCGCTACTTTAGCGCCGTCTCGAACCATGAGCGCCCGTCTCCATCCTTCGAGACGCGGCGAAGACGCCGCTCCTCAGGATGAGGTTCTGCGGATAATCTCCAAATCGCAATAATCTTCTCGTGAGCAGCATCTACCTGCGCGCGCTGGCGTCCCTATCTGTTCCCGACCAGCATCACGGGGAATTCCAGATGGCGAAGCGTCAATTGAAGCTCGGGGCCTTCATGCGCCCGGTCAGCATCCATACCGGGGCATGGCGCTATCCCGGCGCGGTACCGGACGCGAACTTCAATTTTCCGCTGCTGAAGCAGATGATCCGGAAGCTGGAAGCCGGCAAGTTCGACGCCTTCTTCATGGCCGATCATCTCGCGGTGCTGAACATGCCGGTCGAGGCGTTGAAGCGCAGCCACACGGTGACGTCATTCGAGCCATTCACGCTGCTCTCGGCACTCGCTGCGGTCACCGAGAATATCGGCCTCGTCGCCACCGGCTCCACCACCTTTGACGCGCCCTATCACGTCGCCCGCCGCTTCGCCTCGCTCGATCATATCTCCGGTGGCCGTGCCGGCTGGAATATCGTGACGACCTCGAACCCCGATGCCGCACTCAACTTCGGCATGGACGATCACATGGAGCATGCCGAGCGCTACAAGCGCGCGCGTGAGTTCTATGACGTCGTCACAGGGCTGTGGGATTCCTTCGCCGACGATGCGTTCATCCGCGATGTCGAGAGCGGCATCTTCATGGACCCCGAGAAGATGCATGTGCTCGATCACAAGGGCAAATATCTCTCGGTGCGCGGCCCGCTGAACATCGCCCGCCCCGTGCAGGGCTGGCCCGTCATTGTGCAGGCCGGTGCATCGGAAGACGGCAAGCAACTCGCTGCCGAAACTGCGGAAGCGGTGTTCACCGGAGGCGGCCCCATCGGTGATGCGCAAAAGCTCTATGCCGACATCAAGGGCCGCATGGCCGCGCTCGGCCGCGACCGCGACCACCTCAAGATCCTGCCCGGCGCCTTCGTGGTGGTCGGCGACAGCGTGGAGGAAGCCAAGGAGAAACGCGCGCTGCTCGACAGCAAGGTGCATTACGCCAACGCCATCGCCTCGCTCTCGATCAATCTCGGCACCGACGCGTCCCGCTTCGACCCCGATGGCCCGCTGCCCGAGATACCCGAAACCAATGCCAGCAAGAGCGGCCGGGAACGCGTCATCGCCCTCGCAAAACGCGAGAACCTGACCGTGCGCCAGCTCGCCCAGCGACTCGGCGGCTATGGCGGCTCCGCCTTCGTGGGCACGCCCCAGACCATTGCCGACGAGATGCAGGAATGGCTGGAAACCGAGGCCTCCGACGGTTTCAACATCATGTTCCCGTATCTGCCGGAGGGGCTGAACGACTTTGTCGACCGGGTGATCCCGGAACTGCAGAAGCGCGGAATTTTCCGCACCGAGTATGAGGGCCGGACGCTTAGGGAGAATTTGGGGCTCCCACGGCCTGAAAACCGCTTCTTTCCGGGCTAGGACCCGCAAATCCCCGGATTTACCACCCCGGAAAACCTTGACTTTGGGGCGTTCGGGGCTAGGTTGCGCCCCAACACGGCCAGTGCTCTGGCTGTCACCCGATTCCTGACATTCAGAGGTTCACCATGGCCAAAGCGGTCACCATCAAGATTAAGCTCGTTTCCACCGCGGACACCGGCTTCTACTACACCGCCAAGAAGAACTCGCGCACCATGACCGACAAGATGGTCAAGAAGAAGTATGACCCGGTCGCGCGCAAGCACGTCGAGTTCAAGGAAGCCAAGATCAAGTAAGCGCTGACTGCAGCTGCTGACGGATTTTGAACGGGGTCCTTTCGGGCCCCGTTTTCTTTTAGCCTCTCCCCGCAAAGCGCGGGGCGCGGTTGAGCGAGAAGCTCGGCCCAACCGCTCCAATTCAAAGAATCCGCGCAGCACTGCATTTACCCTGCCACAACTATGGCGGGCATTGATCGGCAATTGAAACGGTAGTCCCGTCATTTCGTGCGACAAGTAGGTATCATTCGACGCAATTGATTTGCATCGGGAGCATCCCTTGTCTTTCCGCGACACCGACTCAACGACGGCTGGCCAACTCTCGTCCGCGGTGTCGCTGGCCGGCGTCTTCGTCCGATACGCCTTCTATTTTTTCGGAATGATTGTCTTCGGGATCATCGCCTTCGTGCTGATCTGGCTCTGGGGCAATCGCGTCCAGGTGATCCAGGACAAGCCAGCTTTCAGGATCACTGACGGCAGCTTCACACGGTTACCCGTCAGCTCCGATATCATCACCAGTGGACTGCTTGGCCGTGTTGAGGTCATGCAATACGGGGCATTTGATTATCGCGGGATCGATCTCACCGTGGCGATCGCGTTCCCGCCCCCGGGCGGCCTCCAGACGCGGCCGACTTTCGACCCGCGCGACACAAAGCTTTTGCGCAACATGCGCTTCCAGACGCTCTCCACGCACTTCGATCTGGAAACGCGCTACGGCCCTGTCCATGCCGTCGAAACGCGCGTCGAGACTGACGGCCGCTGGAAACAGTGCCTTGCCTTCAGCTCGCGCTTCGATACCAGGGCTGTGTTCCTCTCCGGCTGGACCTGCGACGCCACGGGCACCAAGCCGGGCGCGGATGCTCTCGCCTGCGCGCTCGACAAACTCGTGATCGATAAGGAATTGCCCACGAAGGAAGCCGACGCCTATCTGCGCGCGCGCATGACGCGCCCGGCTTACTGCGCGGCCCGTCAGGTCACGCAGACCTTCGATACGGGATCACGCCCAATCTCGCCGCCGTCGCGATGGTCGCAGCCATCGGCACGAACGCGGCTGTGATCGCGGCTTAGGCGGCCGCTGCGACCACGCGATTGCGGCCGTCGTGCTTGGCGCGATACAGCGCCACGTCGGCACGCTTGAGCACGTTGGCGATCGGCTCGCCCTTCTTTTCCAGCGTCGACAACCCGATCGAGATCGTGACCTCGATGCGCTTGTTGCCCTTGTCGATGGAAAACGGCTCGCCGGCGATCGAGCGGCGCAGGCGCTCTGCCACCATGCTGGCGACATGCATGTCGGTCTCGGGCATCACGATGACGAATTCCTCGCCGCCATAGCGACAGGCCAGATCGATGCCGCGGATCGACTTGCGGATGCGCACGGCAAATTCGCGCAACACGTCGTCACCGGCATCGTGGCCATGATTGTCGTTGATCGACTTGAAGAAGTCGATGTCGAGCATCATCAGTGCCAGCGGCTTGCTGCGGCTGGCCGCCTGCTCTGCCAGCGTCTCCAGATGGCTTTCCATATAGCGCCGGTTATGCAGGCCGGTGAGCCCGTCGGTGATCGCAGCCTCGATGGAGTTCTGCACGTTATCGCGCAGATGGTCGGTGTAGCGACGGCGACGCACCTGCGTGCGGGCGCGGGCCAGCAGCTCGTTCTTGTCCACCGGGCGCATGAGGTAATCGTTGACGCCGATTTCGAGGCCACGCAGCAGCCGCGGGTTGTTGTCGGCATCGGCGATGGCGAGAATGGGAATCTGCCGCGTGCGTTCCAGCGAACGCGCCTGGCTGCACAGCCGCAATCCGTCGTAATTCTCGAGGCTCAGCGACACGATCAGGAGATCGTAATTGCCCTCGGCGGCATGAAACAGCGCCTCGGTTGGATTGGGTTCGACATCGACAGTGTGCTCGGTCGACAGGATCGGCGCCAGCCGCTCATAGGATGACGGACGATCGTCGACCAGCAGGATGCGCCCACCCACGCCCGCATCGGCCACGGCGCTGCGCTCGGGCGCCTGCACGCCGATCTCGAGCGAGGTGATGGCGCGCATGCGCAGCTCATCGGTCATCATCTTCA
>NZ_JBGMOE010000124.1:0-7949 GCF_041424195.1 Tardiphaga sp.
ACTGGCCCCTTTTTAAACCGGTGCCTGGCCCGTTTTTATCCCGGTGTTGACAGTCAGCCAGTGGAATGCGAACGTCGCTGCGTTGTTCTTCGGCTCGATGCTGCTCGGCTATATGCTCTATGAAACGCTGCACTCCTTCGAACATCTTCCTGACGCACACCCCATCTCAAAGCTCCCTTGGGTTCGCCACATGCGGCAATTACATGAGGTTCACCATTCGCGCGAGCTGATGACGTCTGCCAACTTCAACATCGTCGTCCCGCTCTTCGACTGGCTCTACGGGACACTTCGCTGGAACATCGAGGATGAGAGCTTGGCCTCCAGAGCCGGTTTCGCCCGGCTGCAGCGCGACACCAGCGTAAGGTCCGCCGCTGCCGACGCCATCAGCTATATCGGCACGGCCACGCGTTGGCCTGAGTGGCACCCGTATGACGTGCGGATCGAGGCGCCGGCCGGGTCGCTGCCGGAGGGCAAGCGGTTTCGGTATCATTCGGCGCGCGCGGGGAATTTGATCTGGCGCGTGACCGAAGTGATTCCGGGGCGGCGCTGGCAGGCGCGGTGCGAGGGGAAGCTGGGTCTGGTCGGCTTCCTCACTTATGATGCGGTTCAGGAAGGCTCGACCACCCGCCTCAGCCGCACGTTCGAGTATCGCTTCCGCAGCCCGATCGGGCGCCTGCTGGACCGGCGCTTTCTTCGGCCCGGAATCGAGGCGGACAGTATCGCGGTGCTGGACCGGCTGAGCGGTACGTTGAACGCTGCGGGGTTTCGATGACGCTCGGCACCGATGCGAAGCCTGACGGGATTATCTTTTCCGCAGCCCTGCTCCTGTGCGCCTATCTCATTGGCGACACGCTGACCCGATTGCTGCAGCTCCCGGTGCCGGGCACCGTGTTGGGGTTGGCCGTGCTCCTTGGCGGGTTGGCGCTCCGCTCTGGCCCCACGGCGGAACTGGAAAGAGTGTCGGGCTGGTTGATCCGGACCTTGCCGCTGCTGTTCGTTCCCTCGGCCGCCGGGGTGATGACGCAAGGGCGCGCGTTGAGCCAATTCGGCTTGGCGATGATCACCGCGCTTGCCGTTTCCACACTCGCGACGCTGATCGTTACCGCATTCGTGTTCGAGGCCGTTCAGCGATCGATCCAGGGGCGGTCTTGATTTCGGCTACGCTGCTGGGGTTGACGGCGACCCTCGGCATTTTCGTCGTGGCTGATTACGTCTCGTGGGCGAGCGACCGGCACCCGCTTGCTCATCCGGTTCTCACCGCGACACCGATCCTGATCGTCTTGTTGCTTGCGACCGGAACGCCCTATGCCAGCTATGCGGCATCGACCTGTACACTGACCTTTCTTCTGGGTCCCGCGACGGTCTCTCTTGCTATCCCCATCTGGCGCAACCGTGCGATTGTCCGCGCCGCGTTGGTTCCGCTGCTCAGCGCTCTTGTTGCGGGAGGGCTTACTGCCGTGGCAACAGTGGTGGGCGTCGCCTGGTCGCTGGGTGTCCCGCCGGACGTGCTTGCATCGCTTGCGCCCCGTTCGGTCACCACACCCGTCGCGATCGAAATCGCGCAGGGCCTGGGTGGCTCCGGCAGCCTGGCGACGGCAGCCGTTCTTTCCAGCGGCGTTTTTGGCGCGATCGCCTATCCAGTTCTGTTTCGGCTGGTCGGCTCACGAAGTTCGGCCGCGAATGGCTTTGCGGCGGGGGTATCAGCGCACGGAATTGGTGCGGCCAAGGCCCATCAGCGTCAGGACGTCGAAGGCGCGTTCGCCAGCTTGGGGATGGCGTTGAACGCGGTCTTTACCGCACTATTCCTCGGCGCGTCCTATTCGTGAACTGTTCTCCGGAAGCGCGCCGCCGTCGAGGCCGCAGATCGACCGCAAGCGCTCAGACATCCGACACCTGGTTTTTCGACCACATTGGCAGTGCGGCAACACACGGACCGCGATAGATGCACGCCGCTATCCAGGATCGAGATGGAGCCGTTGTTGGGCCGGCTCCAATCCACACGCGGTTCCCGTCGGTACGCCACGACGACCATGCCGGTTGCAGGCTCAGGTTCACTTTTGCCAGCACGCGGCGCTGGACCGTCGACATCATTCGGCGATCCGACAAGGTCACTGGTTTCGAGATCCTGCCCGGTCGGTAGGTTGTCGATCGGACTCATGCTCGGTTTGGCCGGCGCCGCCGCCTGTCCAAAGACTGGGAAAGACAAACCGCCCGGGCCTGATCGCATCAATCCACAGGCCACATGGCCACATGGCGAACCGCAAGATGAAGGTGACAATGAAGAACCGCTGAATAGCGCATTGGGTGACGAGGCGCCTTATCTTGACCTGTTGTATCGTCCCAGAATGAGGGTCGTTATGGCGCCGGTCGCGGTCAGGATCGCCAGGGGCAGCAGCGCGACAGGGAAGCTGCCGCTATGTTGCCTTATGATGCCGATCAACGATGTCGCACCGCCGGTTCCGATGTGCGCGATCGTGTTGACAGCGGCGATGCCTGCAGCTGCAGTCGCCGGCGTCAGGGTTTCCGACGTCAGCGCCCAGAATGGCCCCTTGATCGCATAATTCCCGATCAGGATCATGCTGAGCAGCAGCAATGTCGTCCACAGGGAGTTGGTTGCAAGCGTTGCGAACAGGCAGGTGGAGGTGAGAGCCAGCGGGATGGCGGTGGACCAGATACGTTCACCCGTCCGGTCGGCTATCCGTCCCCAGATAATCATGAAAACCGCGCCGACGCCGAAGGGGATCATGTTGAGCAGGCCAGTCGACCAGTTGCTGAGCCCGAAGGATTTGAGGATCAATGGTTGCCAGATCGACAGGGCGTTGCTGGTTGCGGAACTGCCGCAGTAAATGAGCGCGAGCGCCCACACCTTGCCGTTCGCCAATGTACGCCACAGGGGCGGATGATCGCTCGCCGCAGCGGAGGAATGCTCGCTCGCCAATGCGTCCGCCAGCCAGCGCCGTTCAACAGGGTCCAGCCATGTTTCCTGGTCGGTGCGGTTCGGCAGCACGCGAAGCGCCAGAATGCCCAGCAATATGGCCGGTATGGATTCAAGGATGAACAACCATTGCCATCCTGCAAGACCAGCCATCCCGTCCAGGCTGAGAAGTGCTGCGGCGACAGGTGATCCCAGAAAGCTCGACATGGGAATAGCGATCATGAATGTCGCGACGATCCTGGCGCGATAGGCTTTCGGGAACCATTGGGAAAGATACAGGATCGCACCGGGAAAGAAGCCCGCTTCTGCGGCCCCGAGAAGAAAGCGGGCGACGTAGAAAGACGTGGCCCCTTCGATAAAAGCCATGCCGATGCCCACGATTCCCCATGTCACCATGATGCGCGCGATCCAGATGCGTGCGCCAAAGCGCTCCATCGCCAGATTGCTGGGGACTTCGAACAGGACGTAGGCGATGAAGAAGAGGCTGCCCCCGATACCGAAAGCGGTTTCCGACAAACCGATGTCTGCATTCATCGTCAAAGCGGCAAAGCCGATATTCACCCGGTCGATGAAGGCGATGAAATAGCAGACGATCAAGAATGGCACGATCCGCCATCCTACCTTCCGCATCGTGCGGCGTTCGATCATCTGGTCGTCACTGATGGATATTGTCATCACAGATGGAATCTTTCCGTAATTGGGTGGCGTCGGCCCACGGAATGCGGAACAGCCGACGGGGTGTGTCGAGAAGGAGGGTCTGTCTGGTCGCGGCGTCCGGTATCCAGTTTGCGAGCAACAGAAGTGCGTGCCTTGCCGACCCTGTGGTTTCGTGCTGGGTATGGGGCCAGTCGCTGCCCCAGAGCAGCCGGTCTGGTCCGAAGGCGTCGAGCAGCAACGGGACCGCTTTCTCCGCCGTCGCCTCGCCGATCCGATAGGGAGCGGAGAGCTTGACATGGACCCTGCGCTCCTTCCCCATCTCAAGGAGATAACGGAAGCCGGGATCATCGACGCCCCGTCGTTGCGAGGGGCGTCCGAAATGCTCGACGACCAGCGGCGCCCCAGTTGAAAGCAACTCCGGCAGGAGTGTGGGAAGGCGCTGCGCCTCGCATTGCAGGCTGATATGCCAGCCGGCGCGTTCGGCCGCCCGTCCGACAGATTGCAATTGCTCCGGTGAGGGCGTTTGCAATCCGATCAGATTCAACCGAACCCCAACGACACCAGCTTCTGCAAAGAATGGAGCCAGCGACTCCGCTGTATAGCCAGGCGGGGTGATGACACCGCGAAGTCTGTCCGGCCAGCAGCGCAGAGCCTGAAGGAGATAGCTGTTGTCACATCCCAGAAAGCTCGGTTGAAGCAGGACACCTGCGCCGAGTTCGTTCTCCTGAAGCATCTTCAGATACGCCTGGGGTGTGGCGTCATAATTTACATGATAGCGTGCGTTCGGGCTCTGCTTAAGCCGACGTTCGAAGACATGGGCATGGGTATCGATGCCCAGACATCCCCGCATATGGCCGCTGGCGGACGCGGAGATCATGACCGATCCCATACTGGCAAGAAGCGTACGTCTCGACATCATAAGGATGCGGCGGCGGCGAACGCCGGTCGTGTTTCAGGGAGAAACGGGATGATCAGGACGATAAGGCCATAGCTTGCTGCGGCCACCCCTGCGACGACGACCGCCAGCGGCATGTAGGCTGCCGCCCATCCGATCGAGACCGGCAACAGGGCGGAAAGGAGCCTGCCGACATTATAGCTGGCTCCCACCGCCGCGCCCCGGACCTGTTTTGGAAACAATTCGGTAAACCAGCAGGCAAGGATTGCAGGCACGCCCCCCGCCGCAAGGCCAAGCAATCCGGCAAACAGCAAACGCCAGGCCAGCATGGTGGGCCAGAAAGCGATCGAGCATGTCGCCAGAGCTGCGCCGAAAGCGAACAGGGCAAGGGTCGGTCGACGACCCCATTGATCCGCGATCCGGCCAGCGACGACGCAGCCAATCGCGAAGCCCAGTACGGCGAGCGCGAGCACCAGCGATTGCCGTGTCCGGTCATCCCCGGACAGACCGATCACGGTCGGCAGCCAGGTAAACGCCGCATGATATCCGCCATGTGCGCCGAACCCGAGCGTGACGGTCAGCGCCAGTCTGCTGCGACCGGCATAGCTGCCCGATTGCTGATCGCTCATACGGGGTGCAACCGGATTTATAGTCTCATCCGTCCCACTCCATCGCAACCAGACCACGAACGCCAACGGCAGCAAGCCGGCGATGAACATCGCCCGCCACGCATGATCGGGCGTGAACAGGGTCGTCGCGATGAGGAATGCGACCACCGCGGCAGCCCAGCCAGTGGCCCAGGCGCTTTGCATCAGTCCCATGAGCAAACCGCGATGTCGCTTCCCCGCCGCTTCCGCGACCAGGACCGCGCCGGCGGACCATTCCGCGCCGAATGCGAAGCCCTGGACGGTCCTTGCTGCAAACAGAAGATCGGGGGTCGTGGCCATCGCACAAAAGGCCGTCGCCACAGACGCAATGAGGATGGCAACCTGCAACACAGCCAGGCGACCGTATCGGTCAGCCGCAAGCCCTCCGAGCGTTCCGCCTATCGCAGCAGCAATGAGGGCGGCTGAAGCAATCCCGCCCGCCGCCGTCATCGACATGGGCAAGGCGGTCAAAAGCAGGGGAATGGCGAGGCTGACAATCTGATGGTCGAACGCATCACAAGCCCAGCCGCCATAGCCGATTGCGAGAGCGCGACGCGAATCCTGCGCTTCCTCCACAAACCTCTCCACCCATCTCCTAGTCATATATATGACTGGATGAGTGGGCGCCTGTCAACCTAAAGGCTCAACTCACCTCTATTTCATAAGTGAAGCGTCCGGCAGCGCCGAACGACACCCGCCATTCGATCGGTTCGCCCGAATGATTAAGCGCGGATCGCTCGATCCGCACGAGGGGCGAACCGCTTTCGACTCCCAGATCGCGGCAGATGACTTCGTCGGCGGTCTCGATCGACAGCCGCTCTCTTGCACGGGCGACAACCTTGCCGAACCTTTTCTCATAAACGGGATAGAGCAGACTGAGTTCGGACAGCGGCATGTCGACGATCGGCGCGAAAATACGGGCCGGCAACCAGATATCCTCTCGCAGCAGAACGATGTCGTCGGCGAGCCGTCTGCGCACGATGTGCACGACATCAACGTTTCCGCGCAGTTTGAGATGACGGGCCACTTGCGCACAGGCCGGGACGATCCGGCGTGACTTGATGTCGCTGACAGGCTCCGGGCTGTCGCTGCCGCCCACGCGAAAGAAGCGGAACAGCGAGCCCCCGAAATTCGCGCGACGGACATACATGCCTCGCCCATGCACGCGTTCGATCAGACCATCCGTCTCCAATATGTCAATCGCGCGACGGACGGTTCCAATCGAAACATCATAGGCCGCCGCCAATTCGCTTTCGGATGGAATCGAGGCACCTGCCTGCCATTCCCCAGCGGCGATACGCTGGGCAAGACTGTCGCGAAGGCGGTGATAGCGAGGAAGGCGGGCATCCGTGGCAAGCATGATGCTGGATACTAGATTGGACGATTTTAGCAAACTGGATTTCTAGTCATTGACTCATCTATATGAGTATATCATTACGTGCCGACGCAGCGGAGCCTGCGGGGCAACAGGAGACGGATTATCATGCGTGGTTTCACACTTTTGAGTTCGGCGGCGCTCATAGTCTATACCGGCTCTCCGGCATCGGCTCAAACATCCCCCGCTGTCGATGCTGCCGCGCAAGCGGACGCGTCGGGTTCTCAATCGGACGACACGCAAAGTGCATCGAGCCAAAGCGCCGATATTGTCGTGACCGGTTCGCGCATCTCGAATCCCAATATGACCAGCCCCACGCCAGTGACGGCCGTCGATTCCGGGCAATTGCTTGCCAGCCAACCCACGACCATCGGCGCAGCGTTGAACAATTTGCCGCAACTTGTCTCCGTTGGTGGCACCCAGGCCAATGGCGGCACCCAGAGTGCGGGTCAGTTCAATCTCAATCTGCGTGGCCTTGGTGCAACGCGCACGCTCATTCTGCTCGACGGAATGCGGGTCCCTGCGACATCGACGCTCAACACGGTCGATACCAACCTCCTGCCGCAAAATCTCATCCAGCGTGTCGACATCGTCACCGGCGGCGCCTCTGCCGCCTACGGATCCGATGCTGTTTCGGGTGTCGTCAACTTCGTGCTGGATCGCGAATTCAGCGGTCTCAAGGTCGAGGGAAGTTCCGGCATCAGTGGTGAGGGAGACAATGCGGAGTATCGCGGGGCGCTCGCATTCGGCACGGATTTTGCCGGTGGACGAGGCCATATCCTTCTTGCCGGCGAGTATTTCAGCAACAAGGGCGTTGAGGGCGATGCACGGGATTTCCGGCGAGAGGGCGACAATATTATCGTCAACCCCAACGCTCCGCCAACCTTGATAACGGCACGTGATGTCCGCATTCCCTTCACGTTCGGCGGCCTTATCACCAGCGCAACGGGAGGAACGGCTGCCGCGCAAGCGCAGTTGGTCGGCACCCAGTTCTTCCCGAACGGCCAGTTCGGCCGGTTTGATTTCGGCACATTGACCACCGCCAGCAACCAGTCGGGCGGTGACGGCATCAACACCGCCACCTTGCAGCCGATCGCACGCCCGCTGGACCGGCGAACCGCCTTTGGTCGCGTTTCCTATGAGCTGGCGCCCGACATCACTGCCTTCGCACAGGGTTTCTATGCCTACAGCAAGGCCCAGTCCTATACGGCACCCTATCGTATCGGCGGGGCCGGCGCGCTCTTGATCCAGAACGACAATGCGTTTCTGCCCGATCCGGTCCGGCAGCAGATGGCGGCGCTTGGTGTGACATCGTTCCGGCTGGGGCGGTATGATTCGGAATATCGTACTGATATCGAGGACAAGAATTTCACCGGCGTGGCAATGGTGTCAACACCGGGATAAAAACGGGCCAGGCACCGGTTTAAAATGGGGCCAGTT
>NZ_JBGMOE010000125.1:0-7926 GCF_041424195.1 Tardiphaga sp.
CGGCGGGCATAATCCACTAACAATCAACACGGTCCACTCGGTGGGGGCAGATCACATGTGATCGGAATCGCCGAACCCAGGGTTGCGATCCTTTCCGCAGTCGAGACCGTCAACTCTGCGATGCGGTCGACGCTCGATGCTGCGGCTCTTTGCAAGATGGCCGATCGCGGACAGATTATCGGCGGACTGCTCGATGGCCCCCTCGCCTTCGACAATGCGATCAGCGAGGCGGCTGCGCGCGAAAAGAATATCGCCTCGCCCGTTGCCGGACGAGCGGAAATCCTTGTCGTTCCCGACATCGACGCGGGTAATATGCTCGCCAAACAATTGACTTTTCTCGGCGGTGCCGACGCAGCAGGTGTCGTGCTCGGCGCGCGCGCGCCAATCATTCTTACCAGCCGCGCCGATAGCCTGCGCACGCGCCTCGCTTCCTGTGCGGTCGCAGTCCTCCTTGCGCGCGCTGCGGCTGGGGCGGTCGCCAACGAAACCGTCCGGACATGAAGGCCATCGTTTCACTCAATTCAGGCTCGTCCAGCATCAAGTTCGCACTCTACGCGCTGGATGGCGGCACGCCTCACCTCTCGGCCGGCGGGAAGATCGATGCGATCGGCATCGCGCCGCATCTGCTCGCGAGCACGAACGACGGGAAAATCCTTCTCGATCGCGATTGGCCAAATGGCGAAGCGATGACTCATGCAGAGCTACTCGAGAATCTCTTCCAATGGTCCGCCGAACATCTCGACGGATGCGAAATACTCGGGATCGGGCATCGCGTCGTTCATGGGGGCACGAAATTTGCCGAACCCCGCCTCGTCGACGAGAATCTGCTCGAGGAGCTGCAGACGCTGTGTCCGCTGGCCCCGCTGCATCAACCGCACAACCTCGCCGCAATTCGCGCGATCAGATTGCTTCAACCCGATCTGCCGCAGGTTGCCTGCTTCGACACGGCCTTTCATCACGGCAAGCCCGACCTGGCATCCCGGCTCGCTCTGCCTCGGTCGCTGCATGAGCAGGGCATCCGCCGCTACGGTTTTCATGGCCTGTCCTACGAGCATATTGCTTGTCAGCTTCGCGAGGTCGATTCCAGTCTTGCGCACGGCCGGGTGATTGCCGCGCATCTGGGCAACGGCGCGAGCCTGTGTGCGATGCAGGGCGGGAGAAGCGTCGATACCACCATGGGCTTCACCGCGCTTGATGGCCTCATGATGGGTACAAGAAGTGGGAGCATCGACCCAGGCGTTATCCTGCACCTTCAGAACCAAATGGGCATGAGCGCCAGCGAGGTGGAGCAATTGCTCTACCGGCAGTCAGGCTTGCTGGGAGTATCGGGCATTTCGGGCGACATGCGCACGCTATCGGACAGCCCGGCACCGGAAGCCAAGGAAGCGATCGCGCTTTTCACATGGTACGCAGCGCGCGAAGCCGGCGGTCTCGTTTCCTCGCTCGGTGGACTCGACGGCCTCGTTTTCACGGCAGGCATCGGCGAGAACAATGCAAATGTCCGCAGCCGGATCTGCCGGCGACTGGAATGGCTAGGCCTCGCGATCGACGAGCGCGCCAACACCGCCAATGAAGCAATTATCAGCGCCCCGGACAGCCGGGTCAAGATACTGGTCATCCCTGCCAACGAGGAGCGGATGATAGCGTCGCACACACTCCAATTTGTCGGGAACCAGTGCCCATGACGCCGTGCTCAAGCTCGGAAACGGCAGCATGGCATCTGTGGAGGTGGCGATGATCCCCTCAGTCAGCGCGTCCACCCCGCCGCAGGAACAGTTCGGTCTACGCCGAAACATGACGGCACCGCGCGATCCAGCCCTCGATGGCGAGAAAATGCAACAGTCGTATCGCGTCCCTCCCGCTTTCTCCGTCGTCACATTGGTCGGCACAGGGGGCGGCTGTCACGTCGCTTTCTGACATTACAAGGAAACAGTCATGTCCACGACCAAAAGACTATGGATTGGCCTTGCCGCGATCATCGTCGCTGGTTTCGCCGTGATGCTTTGGCTGGGTTCCGATCTCATGCGGACGGCGCCGCCGATCCCCGAACGCATCGTCACGGCGTCGGGTCGCATTGTCTTCACCCGCGACGACATCGAGACCGGCCAGCAGGTCTGGCAATCCATAGGTGGCCAACAACTCGGCAGCGTCTGGGGCCACGGCGCTCTCGTCGCACCTGACTGGTCCGCGGACTGGCTTCACCGTGAAGCCCTCGCCCAACTCGATGCGGCAGCACCGACAAAGGGCGCGCAGCGTTTCGATGCGCTGTCCACTGCCGACCAGGCGGCGCTTCAAGCCGAAGTGACGCCAACCCTGCGAGCCAACCGCTATGATTCCGCTACCGGCACGTTGACCATCAGCGATGCGCGTGCCGCCGCGATTGCGAAGGTCGCTCGCCATTATGACAGCCTCTTCTCCGCCGATCCCGCGACCCATGACCTGCGTGTGTCCTACGCCATGAAGGAAAACACGCTACCCGACCCTGCGAGGCGGGCCGTTTTGTCGGCCTTCTTCTTCTGGACGGCCTGGGCGACCGTCACCGACCGGCCCGGTGACACGGTCAGCTATACCAACAACTGGCCGTTCGAGCCTCTGGTCGGCAACACGCCGACCTCGGGCACGTTCATGTGGTCGCTGTTCAGCATTCTTTTCATGATCGCCGGCATCGGCCTGCTGGCTTGGCATTATGCCGGCTGGCACGGCAAGGAGCGGCCGCTGACCCCGCCTGCGCATGATCCTTTACAGGGATTGATCCTTACCCCGTCGATGAAGGCGAGCGCGAAATTCTTCTGGGTCGCGATCGCGCTTCTCGTAGTCCAGATCGGCCTTGGCGCTGTCACCGCGCATTTCCAAGTGGAAGGCCAGCGATTCTATGGATTGGACCTCGCCGAATGGCTGCCCTACAGCCTGACCCGGAGCTGGCATACCCAACTCGGGGTTCTGTGGATTGCCACCGCATGGCTTGGCACCGGACTTTATATCGCTCCGGCCATCTCGGGTCATGAGCCCCCGCTCCAACGCGCAGGCGTCAATTTCCTGTTTGTCAGCCTCATCGTCATCGTCATCGGCGCCTTCGCCGGGCAATGGGCTGCGGTGATGCAGAAGATGGACCTCACCGCTAATTTCTGGCTCGGACACCAAGGCTGGGAATATGTCGATATCGGCCGCTTCTGGCAGGTCTATTTGTTTATCGGCCTGCTGCTCTGGCTGGCCCTGGTCGGCCGCGCACTCTGGCCCGCGATCCGACGTAAAGACGAGATGTCATCGATCGTCGGCCTGCTGTTCCTCTCGACTATCGCTATCGGCCTCTTCTACGGGGCCGGGCTCATGTACGGCGCGCGCAGCCACCTTTCCGAAGTCGAATATTGGCGCTGGTGGGTGGTTCACCTCTGGGTAGAGGGCTTCTTCGAGGTCTTCGCCGTCGCCGTGATCAGCTTCCTGTTTGTGAAGCTCGGCCTCGTTCGCGGCCGAACCGCGACGATCAACGTCCTGTTCGCCACCATCGTTTTTCTGGCAGGGGGTGTCATCGGCATGTTTCACCACCTCTATTTCGTGGGAACTTCGATGGCAGGCGTGGCATTGGGCGCCAGCTTCTCGGCACTCGAAGTGGTGCCGCTGGCCCTGATCGGCATGGAAGCAATCGAGACCTGGCATCACAGCCGTGCGACCCCGTGGATGGCGCGCTACAAATGGCCGATCATGTTCTTCCTTGCGGTCAGCTTCTGGAACCTGGTCGGGGCAGGCCTGTTCGGCTTCCTCATCAACACTCCAATCGCGCTCTATTATGTCCAGGGTCTCAATCTCACGCCTCTGCATGGCCATACCGCACTGTTCGGTGTCTATGGCATGCTTGGCATAGGTTTGATGCTGTTCTGCCTGCGCGGCCTACGCGGCGACATTCACTGGAACGAGGGTTGGTTGCGCGGTAGTTTCTGGTGCCTCAATATCGGCCTTGGCCTCATGGCATTGCTGACGCTGCTGCCCGTGGGCGTGCTTCAGCTACAGGCGGCGCTCGACCACGGTTATGCCTATGCCCGGTCCGCGGAATTCATGGGTCTGCCGCTCATTCATATCCTCGTCTGGATACGCACCCCCGGCGACGTCGTGTTCGCGGTCGGAGCGTTGATGCTGGCAGGGTTCGTTGCCCTCCTGTGGCTGAGGCCCAGCCCCGAGACAAAGCAGGATCCCGCCATCTGACGAGTGGACTAGTCGGGCGGCATGCAACGAAAAGCCCAAGCTTCGTGCCATCGACCGCATGAGCAGCCCGGTCGCAATTTCTGGAAGCGCTGCTGCGTCCAGATCAAGCCCGAATTTCGGAGCCCTAACGGCGCGCGTCCCGATCGACCGGCACTGTTGTGCGCGAGCAGATGATGCCGCTACCAATATATGGAGATGGCCCGAAACTCCTCGATCGCGTGTTGGGGGCCAGCCCCTTCTTCGGCGTGGATTAGGCAATGGTCGATGTGGTCGTTGATCAGCGCGCGCTTCGCATTGGCGATGGCCTTCGCCACGGCCTGAAGCTGCTGCGCAATGTCGACGCAGGCACGCTCTTCCTCGATCATCCCGACGATGCTGCGGAGATGACCCGAGGCCCTGTTCAACCGTTTGATGATGGTCGGGTAAGTGGTGTGGGTGGCATGAGCCATAACCTCAATCTAGAGGCTGTTATGAACCTGCGGCGAGCGTAGCGGCTTGTTTCATCATGAGGCAGGCAAAGGCGACGACGTGAAGTCCGGCGAGTGTTTCGGCATAACGCTCGTAATCTTTGACGAGGCGGCGGAAGCGGGTTGCCCATGCGAATGACCGCTCGACCACCCAGCGGCGGGGCAGGAGGACAAAGCCGCGCTTGGCCTCGGGCAGTTTGACCACTTCCAGGGCGATGCCATGTTTGGCGGCGGCATTGGCGGCGCGCTCACCGGTATAGCCCTGGTCGACCCAGGCGATCTCGACATGGTCGTCGGTGACAGCCTGCACGGTGCGCGCGAGCCGCTCCACTTCACCGCGATCCTCCGCGCTGGCAGGCGTCACATGGAGCGCGAGCAGGTGGCCCAGCGTATCGACCGCCAGATGGATCTTCGAGCCCTTCTTGCGTTTGCCACCGTCATAACCGGCGCGCTCGCCGCTCTCGGGCGTGGAGCGCAACGTCCGGCTGTCGATGATCGCCGCACTGGGCTCGGCCTTGCGGCCTGCGGCCATCCGCAACACCGCCCGCAAATCGTCCACCAGTGCCTCGAAGCAGCCTGCCGCCAGCCAGCGCTGCGTCTGCTGGTACACCGCAGCCCAAGGCGGCAGATCATTGGGCATCCACCGCCACGGCGCTCCCGTCTTTACGATATAGCGCAGGCCGTTGAACACCTCCCGCAGGGCGTGCTCCCGTTGCCCGGCATCCTCGCGCTGCAACAGCAGGTATGCCGCCACCAGCGACCATTCTTCATCGCTTACATCTGACGGATACGGCTTGCGGCAAAGGCTCATCCACAAACAGATGAATCATCCCCAATCCCAAGTCCATAACAGCCTCTAGGGCTCCACGCCTGATAATGTCGAGTAGATCTCAGGATAGGATCTATCCCCCCCGGGGGATATGCCAAAGCCATGCTGAGCGTGCTCGCCAACCGGACCTATCGTCACCTGCTCCTGGCGCAGATCCTCGCACTGATCGGGACGGGACTCGCGACCGTCGCACTCGGATTGCTCGCCTACGATATCGTGGGCGGCGAAGCTGGAGCGGTGCTCAGTATCAGGCTCAAGGCATTCGTCATCATGTTGCTGATCCATGTGGTTGTCGTCGCGCTGATCGTGAACAAAAGCTAGAATATGATTGTGACAGCCAGCGCAAAGCTGCCTAAGCGCTAGCGACGCGGATGATGTAGCGGTTACGCCCCGCGATCTTTGCTTCGTACAGGATTGCGTCGCTGACCTCGAGCAGGCGCGATGGAGAAAGGTTGAAGCAGGTGTCGAACACGGCACACCCGCAACTGACAGTCACATAGCCGGTGGGCGAATCTGCATGTGTGATGCCAAGGTTCGCAATGGTCGAAGCGTATCGTTCAAGAAAGGGCGCAGGGTCTGTGACGCCCCTCAGGATGAACACGAACTCCTCGCCGCCATAGCGCGCGACGAAATCGGATTGCCTGGCGACGGATTGGAATGCAGTTGCGATCTGCCGCAAAACCGTGTCGCCCGCCAAATGACCATAGCGGTCGTTATAGGCTTTGAAGCGGTCCACGTCGATCATTCCAATGGACATTGGTTCGCTCGCCTGACCGGCAAGAATACACAGGCGCGTCAATTCGCTATCGAGGTGGCGTCGGTTCGCGATTCCGGTCAGGGGATCTTCAAGGCTCTGTCGGGCGAGAGACGTCTTTTCTTCCTCAAGCGCCCGATTGGCATCACGAAGAGCCATCTCTCCACTCCACGCATCGGTGATATCGACCACGAATCCAACAGCGCGTCTGGGATTACCTGAAATGCCCTGGACCAGGCAGGCGGCAGATCGCACAAACCGAATATCGCCGTCCGGGCGTATAATCCTGAACATGATCGCATAGTCCCGACCTGTGGCGATCAGCTCCGCAGAAGCCTGTATGACCTCCGTAGCCCGTTCGCGGTCATCTGGATGGACGAGTGGCCGAAACTCATCGATGGAGCGAAGAGGGGTATCGGGATCGCGGCCCATGATACGATACCAGGCTTCGTCACATTGGAGCCGATCCTGCTCGATATCATAATCCCAAATGCCAAGCCCTCCAACACGGACGGCGATTTCCAGGCGGTCGCGGCTTTGCCTGAGTGCATCTAGGGCTTCGCGCTCAGCGGTCACCTCGCGCGATACGCAAAGGATTGCCGTAGCAGCACCGCCAGGGTCCACAACCGGGGTCAGCATGTTGTCCCAATATTGAGGATTGCGCCCAGGCAACACGCTTTTGCCCGGGAAGCGCACGAATTCGCCTGCCCGTGCCGTTACAAGCGCCTGGTTGCCGGCCGCACGAACGTCTTCCGGCAGAAGCTCCAGCCACGGCATGCCGAAGCCGGTATCCTCGGAAATTCCAAGCGCCTGACAGCCCGCTTTGTTCATGTGCACGATCGTGCCATCCAGCGCGATCAGTTTGATGCAATCTACGCTGACATCGAGCATATCGGTCCGGGTCGATGCGCGCCTTTCGAGATTCTTCTCCCGAACTTTGAGGCGCTCGATGTCGGTCGCAATGCAAAGCCAGCAATTTTCTTGAACTGCCTGATCGCTCACGGGCTGCAGGTCTATCAAATGCCAGCGGGGCCCGCCGCCATTCCCCTGCAGCCGGCATTCCAGCTCTGTCCGGTTACCTGTCGATATGGCCGATCGAAAATAGGACAAGGCTGTATATCGTTCTTCAGGGAAGAAGCTGTTCGCCCATGGAGCCGAAACTTCGTTTTTGCCGCCCTCGAGACCAAGATCGCGCCATGCAGCGTTCAACGCGACGATGTTGGCTTTATCGTCGACAAAGCAAGCTGGCATCTGCAAAAGTTCTAGCAGCATTTGTGGTGCGCAGCCTGCGCGAGCGGACATCTGATACTCCGTCAAGAAGAACGCCACGTCCGCCGGCGGCAAATTGGCGTTTTGTTTTGTTAAACCGATCTCCTTCAGAAAACACAGGATGATTGGTGGTTTGTTCTATAGCAACCTCCTTTACAAGATCGTTGACGTATCTCTGATAAATAGGAGACAATTCCATCGTCTGCATCTCATCCAGGGGGTGGCGGCAGTCTCCTATGTCGTCAGGACGACCTTACCGCGCAATCCGGCCTGTGAACGCCGCACGTGAGAACACCGGGAATAAAAGGGGCCACGGATCGGCCGGTCTCACCGGAATAAAAAGGGGCCAGTCCTGCTAGGTCGTGAACTCATAAACGGACTTGCGCGCTGAATCACGGTTTGATTCAAGG
>NZ_JBGMOE010000126.1:0-1354 GCF_041424195.1 Tardiphaga sp.
AGATATACGCTAAGGTTTTGCCGTGCCTTCGACGGCGCGCATCTGGCGAAGCGGTCTGAGCGCGGTGGATGGCGCATCGGGATCGGTCCAGAGGTAATCGCCGGTGAGATTGATATGCTGCCAACCGAGCGGTGATAGGTGTTGCAGCAGGTCCGGCGGGACCGGCCGGCCGAGGTTGGCGAGATGCATCCGGGCGGCTTGCAGGTAGGTCGTGTTCCACAGGACGATGGCACCGGCGACGAGGTTCAGCGCGCTCGCCCGATGGCTTTGGGCTTGCAGCGCATGATCGCGGATACGGCCGATGCGATGGAAGAAGATGGCGCGTTTCAGGGCATTTTCCGCTTCTCCCTTGTTGAGTTCGCGGGTGGCGCGGCGACGCTGTTCGGGCTGCTCGATCCAGTCGAGCGTGAACAGGGTACGCTCGACGCGACCGATCTCGCGCAACGCCAGTGCCAGGCCGTTGGCGCGTGGATAGGAGCCGAGCCGTTCCAGCATGATCGAGGCGCTGACGACGCCTGTGCGGATCGAGGTTCCCAGTCGCAGCACGTCGTCCCAGTGTGCCTCGATCAGACCTTCGTCGATGCGGCCCGCGACCAGCGGCGCAATATCGGGGCCGGGTTCGATGCCGTTAAACAGGTGCAAACGGCGTGCGGCGATATTCGGGATACGCGGCGCGAACCGGAACCCAAGCAGATGACATAGCGCGAACACATGGTCGGAGACGCCCCCGCCATCGACGTGATGCTCTTCGATGTGCAGATCGGCGCCGTGGTGGAGCAGCCCGTCGAGCACCTGTGCCGCCTCGCTCGCCGAAGCGGAGATAACTGTGGAATGGAACGGCGCGTAGCGATCCGAGACGTGGCTGTAAAAGGAGACAGCCGGCTCTGTCCCCTTGTGCGGATTGACTGCGCCGGTTGCCTGGGCGCGGCGGTCGAGCGGAAAGTTCTGACCGTCTGAGCTGGACGAGGTGCCGGACCCGAACAGCGCGGCCAGCGGCGCGGTGTGTTGGGCGTCGACAAGCCGGGCGAGCGCGCGACCGTAGGTTTCCTCGCGCAGATGCCATGAGGCGAGCCAACCGAGTTGGCGCTGGGTCACGAGATTGCAGGCTTCCGCCATGCGCGTATGGCCCAGATTGGTGGCATCGGCGAGCACCGCCGTGAGGATCGCACGTGGTTCATCCGCGGCACGGCCACTTTGCAGATGCGTGAAGCACTGGCTGAACCCGGTCCATCGATCGACTTCGGCAAGAAGGTCGGTGATGCGGATCGCGGGCAGATGCGCATAGAGCGGCGCAAGGGCGGTATCGGATTCCTCGGGAGTAATCGCCTTCAAGGGCGAAATCCGCAGCCTGCCC
>NZ_JBGMOE010000127.1:0-72341 GCF_041424195.1 Tardiphaga sp.
CTTGCGAGCCTGCTCCAGCAGGCGCGTGACGGCATCCGGTGCCATGTCGCGGTCGAGCAGCGGTGTCGAGAGCGTGCCATAGGGGTCGGCACTCACCAGGACGGGGAGCGGAAGGCGATAGGCGCGGCGCGCGGTGATCACCGGCAGCAATCCGATCAAGCGCGGCGTTCCGGCATCGCGCATCCAGGCGCTGAGCGCGGCGACATCGGTGCGGCCGCGCGCGGATGCATTCACGGCGCGTTCCCAGTCGGCGAGATAGTAGCCGTTCGGCTCAATGGCCTGCCGAGCAAGCGCGCGCCATGGTTCGGGCGCGATCGCCGCGAGCGGCGCAAGTGCATCGGGCGCTGGGCGGCTCGCCGCGGTCATCCCGTCGCCCCTCGCTCTGCTGCCATGCATGCCGGCTGGGTTTGCAATGTCGACCACGTCCCCGATCCCCGTCGCAAGGAAGGCGGCGCAGGCCGCTTCTCCATTGCTGTCTGCGGAGACTAGGAGAAACATTCCAAGATCCGGTTTTTCCGCACGCGAAATTAGACGGAAATGTGCAACCGATCGTTCACCAAACGGTCGCTGAAAAGCCTGTGTTTTCAGCGGATATGGGCCGGCTGGGGTGGCGGGGGCGGAGTATTCGCGCGTTTCCGGGGATGGGCGGACCTGCGGTCGATGGTCGCGGCCTCGCCATGTTGGGGCTGGAAAATGGCCTCTACGTCAGGCTATCAAGGCGCCGGAGGGACCCATGATGAGAGCATTGGTATTGGCAATCGGGGCACTGGCGCTTCTGGCTGCGCCAGCGACAGCGCAAATGGGCGGCAAGCGCGGCGGCGCCGATCATGCGCCCGCGCCCGAAAAGCCGAAGATCGACGAGAAGGCCTACAAGGCCGCTCTGGAGCGCGTTCCCACTCCCAAGGAAAAATATGATCCATGGGGCGGCGTTGCGCCGGCTCCCGCGCCCGCCACGGCGGCGAAGAAAAAGTAGTCGTCGAACAGCACATGCCGCGCGCGGTTTCCATGAACCGCGCTTGCGTTGACAGCGACCAAATTGGGCAGCGACAGGCCGTCGCTTTGTTGGCGCGCGGCCATCCTGACTTCCGTTGGATCAGGCGGGGAATTATCCGTCGCGCGAGCCGGCCCGGACCGGGGAGACTGTTCGATGGTTCGTCCTGTCATTCGCAACGCGATTGTTGCAGCCGCTGTAATGCTCGGCTCCCCGAGCGCCTGGGCAGAGAGCCGTCTGGCGCTGGTGATCGGGCAATCCTCCTACCGCGCCGTCGCGCCGCTGCCCAATCCCGTCAATGACGCCAAGGCAATGGCGCAGATGCTCGGCGATGCGGGCTTCGAGGTGCAGTCGGCGACGGACCTGTCGCAGAACGATCTGCGGGCCAGGATCGCTGACTTCGCAGCGAATGTCTCCGCCAAGGGGCCGGACACCGTCGCACTGGTGTTCTATGCCGGCCACGGCCTGCAGATCGACGGCGAGAATTACCTCGTCCCGGTCGATATCGACCCGAAGCGCGAGGCCGATATTCCGCTGCAGGCGGTGCGCCTCAACGATATCCTGAACACGCTGACATCTGTGCCGAGCAAGAGCCGCATCATCCTGCTCGATGCCTGCCGCAACAATCCGTTTCCGGCCATCAGCAAGACCACCGGCCGCGGGCTCGCTCAGATCGACGTGAAATTCGGTACGCCCGGCACCCTGCTGTCATTCTCCACATCGCCGGGCGCCGAAGCCGAAGACGGCCAGGGCGGCAACAGCCCCTATACGACGGCGCTGCTGAAGGCGGGGCGCGAACCGGGCCTGTCGATCGAGGATGCGTTCAAGCGCGTGCGACTGTCGGTCAATCAGGCCACCGAAGGGCGGCAGACGCCGTGGGAAAGCTCGTCGCTGGTCAATGACTTCCGCTTCTTTGGCACCGATGCCGGCGCCAAGCCGGAGGTTACCAGGAAGACCGTCGATCAGTGGCGCAAGGAGCTGCAGGGCAAGCCGGTGCAGGACGCCAACAACCTGATCGTCTCAGATGGGTCGGTGGAAGCCTATGAGGCCTTTGCCGGCCTCTATGCGGAGCCGCCGCTCGGCCCGCAGGCGAAGGAATGGCTCGACCGTCACTACAAGATGGTGGCGTGGCACAACGCCGTCATCACCAACACCGCGCCGTCTTATCGTGACTTCCTGGCGAAATATCCCGACAGCGATCTGACAGCGACCGCGCAGAAGCTCGAGGAGCGCACGCGCAACAAACCGGTGCCGGTTGCCGCAGCGAATACGCCGACCAATGTCGCACTGGCCGGACCGGGCCCGACATGCCCGTGCGGCACGCCGCCCGCAGCAGCGCCTGCTTCGAAGAAAGCCGAGAAAACTACCGAGCCTGCGAAGAAGCGCGCCGCATCGCCACCACCGCGGCGCGGCCGCGAGATCGTTGAGGAAGAGGTCATCATTCGCCGTGCACCGCCGCCGGTCTATTATGAACCGGTGCCGCGCATCTATTACGGCCGCGGAGGCTATGGTGGTTACGGCGGCGGCAACTATGGCGGCCGCGGGCGCTACTGACCGGCGCGTTTACTCGAACACCACACCGAGCTGGCGCTCCGTGTTCCACACTGGACGGCAGCGGCGGATGAACTGATCCGCCTCGATCACCAGCGTGAAATTCTGCGGCAGGCCGAGCGGGCTTGCGATATCGACACGCGCGCCGGAGGCCGAGAGATTGCGGACGGTGCAATCGATACCGCCTCCGCCAAAGGCCAGCGTGCCTCGCTTGAGAACCCGGTGTCGTGGAGCCGCTCGTTTCTCGGTCATGGTCGTCGTCCACATCGTCTGCCTGCGCTATGTCTAGCATTGCGATCTTGCCGGCCGATGAAGCCGATCCCGGAGATGTGGACCCGCCTGTTCACCCTTCATCAATATCTGACAGGGGAGGGTGAGAATATTTCATAAAAATGCCAGATTAAAGAAATGGGCTTCATGATACCGTCCGGCCATAAACGCCCGGACGAGTCGGTCGCCGGCGTCGTGGTTCGGGAGGGATGATCATGAAAATCGCCTGCGCGTTATTGACTGTGGCTGCCATACTCTCTGCCGCGCCGGCCCAGGCTGTCGTGCTCGATCTGTCCACCATGTCCTGCAAGCAATTTGTCGAGTCGGGCCCCGACGAGATCAAGATGGTGCTGACTTGGATGGACGGCTGGTACAAGGGCGACTCGGATGACGCGATCATCGACACCGAGGTGTTCGTCGAGAACGCCAAGAAATTCGGCACCTATTGCGCGGCGCACCCGACCATCAGCATCGTGACGGCCGCGGAGAAGGTGCTGGGCAATTAGGCGGCTGCGGTCCGGGCCAGCCCGGTTTTCCAGCTTCTCGGTTTCCGAAGGTTTCGACCCGCGTGAGGCACGACGGGGTGCCCTGCGCCAGGTGCTTGGCGGGCTCGAAAGGCCGGTGATATAACGCCTCCGAAATTCACGGAGCTTTGGTGCCATGAAACTGTCCCGCAAACTATTCAGCGTCGTCGCAGCGCTCGCACTTCTGACCGGCCCCGCCGCCGCGCAGATGATGAACCTGATGCCGGAGGTGAAGACCAAGTCGGCGGAGGAAAAGGAGCAGGACGCGATCACCGAGAAGGCGTATCGCGAGTCGCTGCGCAAGATTCCTGACACCAAGGCCGCGGCCGATCCATGGGGCAATGTGCGTAGCGATGCGCCGAAAGCTGCTGCGCCCGCAAAACAGCCGCGCACCAAGACCGGCAACGCCGCGAATTGATCAGGCGGTAACCGTGGTATCGGCGGCTCGTGCCGGCGGTCGCGCTACGGGCACTGCTGGAACAACAGTCCGGTAGGCTCGTCCGGCCGCTTGGCTACAAACCGCCCGGCGCGCAAATTGACTGAAACTTGCGCGCTGCCACTGACATATTCGCCTGTGTCAGTTGCTCCAGGACAGCGGCACTTCGAACAATCCGCCGCTGTCTTCGTTCTCGATGACGATTGCGCCCTTCACGACGCCCATGCTGCGCATCATCTCCCGTGCGAGCTCACGCGCGTGCAGCATCGCTTCCTGATCGTTATCGAAGCTCGTCCCTTCATCGTCGAGGAACGTGTTGTCGGCGATAATGTGAAAGAAAAATCGAGGCACGGGAAACGACCACAGCTGGCGCGCGCATAAATGGCCTGCAGCACCTGAGGTTGCTGCAAGACGATGGTACCGCTAAACCAACTTGTTCCGCGCGTCGATAGAAATGTGCAAAATTTGCGGCAAATAAACGGGTTTTTGACGCAGCCGGTCCCGTGCAGGGATCCGCCTTCGGCGCCGTGGTGTATCTCGGGTGTCATTGAAGACGTGTCGTCGAATGCCGCCATGGTATCGGGCGCCATATGATCGTTGCCGTATGACTGGCTGAGATGCTGGCGTCGGCGATCATCGCCGCGTCGCACATTTTCATTGTGGTGAAAGCGATCAGGCAAACCTGAGTTGCGGCGTGACGTCTCCCTGCGGCTGTTCTTTCTGTATGAGAGAGGCTAGGGGAGCGTCAGGGCGGAGAACCGAAGCCGCCGCAAACAAGCGAGGGGGCACATGTCGCGCGACCGGTTCAGGTTCTTCCATCCATTTCGGGTACGCTATTCCGAGATCGACGGCCAGGGCGTCGTCTTCAACGCGCACTATCTCACTTACTTCGACACGACCATCACCGAATATTTTCGCGCACTCGGCTATGACCAGTTCGCCGATGCCAAGGCGAGCGGCGTCGACTTTCACGTCGTCAAATCGGTGATCGAATACAAGGCGCCGATCCTGTTCGATCAGGAGCTGGACGTCGCCGCACGCGTTGCGCGGATCGGCAACTCAAGTCTGGTGTTCGAACTCGGAATCTTCCCGCGTGCAGGCGACCATCTGTTTGCGACCGGCGAGATCGTCTGGGTCAATACCGATCAGGCGAGCCATCGCCCGGTACCGATCGCGCAAACGATCCGCGACCTGATCGCCACGCGCGAACCGCATCTCGCGGGGTAAATCGGATCGACGCCGGGGGCCGATTCCCGGCACCAAAACCGCGGCTGAATCTCTGGCTATTGCGAGAGAGTGGAAGCGAAGAATTTGCTCTTCAAGCATGGGGCGAACAGGCCGTTGTGCCGGGCGCTTGCCGGGGACTCCGGGTGTTAAGCTGTGCCTTCGTCCAGATCGTAGAACTCGGTGAGGCGAAGGCTGAGCTCCATCAGCCGGTCACGAAAGGGCGTCTGCGACGCATCGGAATAGCTGACGATGATCCGCCAGCTATCGTCCAACGCATAGATGATGAGGGTCATGTTTTTGGGCCATGGCCCGACGTCGCGGGAAGCCTCCCGAATGATTTTCTGGAGCTCAGCGGCGGTCTTCTTCGGTTTCAACGTTGCACTTCCTATTTAGAAGCGTTCTAACATGAATGGCAGGCGCGTCCATCCCTTGCGCTCCGTCATCAAGCCGATCCCGCGCTGAAATCCCGCCTGCGATAATGGTGGAGCGGCCCACCATGCATGGCTCTGGGCCAATGCCACCGGCGGCGCTGACCGGCTACGACTATCCAGGGTGCCGTCACTCATGGTCCGACCGGTTACGGCGGCCGCTTCGGCATCAACTACGCTCTTAATTCGGCAGCGCCGCCGATCGTCAAACTGAAGCGCGAAGCGACTATCGGTAAAGCCGGCGCGCTACTGCGCCGGCTTTTGTGTGTTGCCTTGTTTCAAGGGGCAACCCCGCTGCTGGTTCCTTTGATTTTCGTCTTTAGGCCTTCAGGCCAGCGATCGTTTTCCTCAAGTAAGTTATTGCGTCGGCCAGATAGATTGCCGGAATTGCAACTGGCCCAATAGCAGCGGCAATCCACAACCAGTGCTTTCGGTTGAAGCCCCGCGCATGCGCAAGATGGCCAACGACAAACATCGTCGCCACAAACAGCGCCAACACTAGAAGGTCCATCGCGGCCTCCCGGTTTTCCCTGATACATACCGAATCTGGGGCGGCACAAATAACCCGTCAACAGCCCAATAAATTCAATCTGAGGACTAACAAAGATCGCCCGCCATCCGCTAAGATGGCCGGATGACGAAAACAAAATCATGGCAGTCAAAGCTGCTCGATGAACCGAGGATAGGCTTTGTTGACGAGCACGGTTCGCGCGAGGCCAATGCAGAGCGCGCTAAGCTTGCCGAGGGCCGGCCCAGGTCGACGCCATCCCTTCAAACGATCACGAGGCCAGATCCTCTCGCGAAGATCTTAAACGAACAGCGTGTTGGGTTCGATGCGATCCGTCGGCCTGAAAGATCAAGATCGCCGAAATGAAAGAGGCCGCCCATCAGGCCGGCCTTTGGTTTTTTCCAGAGAGAGGTACGGGGCAACTCGGAAGAAGGCACCGACCAAAAACAGCAGGGCCCAAACGGCAGGCATCGACCGGAACGGTGGCGGATCGTCGGCGCAATGCTCGGGCGGCTTTTGTGATTAATGCATTCGCCCTTACGGGGGGATGTCCGCCAAACGGCGCCTGTCTTCCCCAGCGGTTTGACCTACGGCCCGCACGCGTATGGGCGATCCCGGCAATCGCATTTGCGACATCTTCGGCGGTGGGTGAGTGTCGTCCTGATCAAGCGATCTGAGAGCGGCGAGAATATCGCCGATCCTGACGGTCTCGTTGGAGCCGGGGATCTGTCGTAGCCAGGGCTTCCCTTCGACAGCAAAGGCGTCTGACGCCCAGGCCGCAAGAACACATCGCTTTTGCATGGTGTTTAAGAAGGGGGTCGCGCGAACCTCCCGCGGGTGCATGAAGGTGCCGGCAAGGAGAAAATTTGCGTGGATGTCATTCATCGACACGGCGGATATTGTCATGGGGCGCCTCCTAACTCCTTTCGTTTAAAGGCGTTTCTCGATGTGGATCTCCCCATGGGCCGGTCAAGGGGCGCCCTCAAAATTTTGTTCGTCTTTGAACCTCTGCGACGGTTCGTCGCACCCAAGCTGGGGCCAGCAAGGAGAGGTCACCATGCCATTGGCACTGAAACAATCATCGGCAGGATTCGCACCTGCGAGGCCATTCTCGCCTTTGCTCCATCTCGTTTGGTTCGCAGCGGCGGGTCTGTTCGTCTCGCTCCTGGCCATGACCTACGGGCTCGACCTGAGCGCCGGGTTCTTCTGATTTCGACAGCGCTGCCTCGGGATCGTTCATCCTGCATGACCCACACCGGATCACCTTCAGGCCATGCCGTGGCACCGGGCGATTGGGGACCGGCAGCTGCATCGAAAAGCTGCTCGCTCTAGGCGGCCGCTTTGTCGACGGGCTGATTGCAATCGGCGTGACGCTCGGCAATCAGCTTCATTGCCTTATGCTGCCACATCTCTGCTTCAGCTAAATGTTTCCAGCTTTCCTCAGGGAAGAACGAAGCTCGCTGACGGCATAGACTTTCCTTGGCACGGCAGGTCTGACTATCTTCCATTTTATGCCTCCCCATGCGGGCTTACGGAATTGGGACTCAAGCGGCAGGCGGTTCGTTGGTTCCGAGGCGCGCAGCAAAAAAGCCCTCCGGTGAGAGCGGGCTTTTTCATCAGGAAGCGCTCGATTACTTTTCCGCATGACCGGAGCCGGGCGATGCCGTCTCCGGCGAGGCCTCGCCGTCGAGCCAGTCCTCTAGCCGTCCTCTGCCTGGGCCAAACGCGAGCCATGCCGCTTCCATGTGCCTGAACCGATGCCTGGTCCCGGGAGCGGCGGAACAACCTCAGGCGCCGCGGCATAATATCGGCATGAAACCAACGAAGTCGCTGAGGAAGCAGGCCGAGAAAGCCGAGGCCGCAGCTCGTCGCTCGGAAGACACCGAGCATGCTGAGCGGATGCGGAATCTGGCTGACGCGTTCCGCGCGCAGGCCGATGCGCTGAAGGCCATAAGGAAGAGAGGGAAAGCGAAGAAATAGCGCAGTTCTCTCGTCCATCTCTTGGAGCAGGAAGCCGGCACGATGCCGAGAATGAAAGAGGTCGCTGAAACGGCCTTACTTCTTTGGATTGAAGCGCCCGCCAAGGGCTTTGATACTTCCGGCCGAAGGTTGCTTGTTCGTGAACTCGGCTATGGCCTCCGCCAGCTCAGCGTCTGACATCGGGTTGACGGGCTGATGCAACGAGCCGTCCCGAAAGCCACGCTCGATGGCCGCATAGTGTTCAGACTCATCTACAAGAATGAGTTTCCTAATTCTGGCCAGGATTGCAGAGAAGGTCATGGCGCGACTTCGGCAAGTTCTAGTTCGTGAGACAGTCTACCTGTCGGGTACGGCGGGCAATATAGCTCCGGAGTTTGGGAAGAACTGAAGCACCTTACGCCTCGTTATCCCGGTCGGGGGATTTTAAGAACAAGTTGTTGCAGAGACTGACTGATGAGGTTGGGCATCTAGCTGCGGTGCAGCAACTTGATGCTTCCATTCCCGGATGGTTATCGATCCCCCGAAATGAATGAGGCCGCCCACCGAGGGCGGCGGCCGGAAACAGGCCAGTACCCAAATTCTCAAAAGAACATATTGCGAACATAGAACGAATGGGGTACATTGATTTCACCCCGAACAGCGCTGCCATCCTTTGGCGCTTGCCGTTTGTCCCTGTCGCGAATCCCTTCATAAGGAGCTAGATCAATGGCTACCACTCCGACTGCCCTGCGTATCGTTGAAGGATCCTCCATGGACAAGACCAAGGCCCTGTCGGCCGCGCTCTCCCAGATCGAGCGCCAGTTCGGCAAGGGCTCGGTGATGAAGCTCGGCAAGAACGATCGCTCGATGGATATCGAGACGATCTCGTCGGGCTCGCTGGGACTGGACATCGCCCTCGGCGTCGGCGGCCTGCCGCGCGGCCGGGTGGTCGAAATCTACGGGCCGGAATCCTCGGGCAAGACCACGCTGGCGCTGCACACGGTGGCCGAAGCCCAGAAGAAGGGCGGCATCTGCGCCTTCATCGACGCCGAACACGCGCTCGATCCGGTCTATGCCCGCAAGCTCGGCGTGAATATCGATGACCTTCTGATCTCGCAGCCGGACCCCGGCGAGCAGGCGCTGGAAATCTGCGACACGCTGGTGCGCTCCGGCGCGGTTGATGTGCTGGTGGTGGACTCGGTGGCCGCGCTGGTGCCGCGTGCCGAACTGGAAGGCGAAATGGGCGACGCGCTGCCCGGCCTGCAGGCGCGCTTGATGAGCCAGGCGCTGCGCAAGCTGACCGCCTCGATCAACAAGTCCAACACCATGGTGATCTTCATCAACCAGATCCGCATGAAGATCGGTGTGATGTACGGCTCGCCGGAAACCACCACCGGCGGCAATGCGCTGAAATTCTACGCCTCGGTGCGTCTCGACATCCGCCGCATCGGTGCGATCAAGGAACGCGACGAAGTGGTTGGCAACTCCACCCGCGTCAAGGTCGTGAAGAACAAGCTGGCGCCGCCCTTCAAGCAGGTCGAATTCGACATCATGTATGGCGAAGGCGTCTCCAAGATGGGCGAAATCCTCGATCTCGGCGTCAAGGCCGGCATTGTCGAGAAGTCCGGTGCCTGGTTCTCCTATGACAGCCAGCGTCTCGGCCAGGGGCGCGAGAATTCCAAGGCCTTCCTGAAGGCCAATCCGGACATGACCGCCAAGATCGAAGCCTCGATCCGGCAGAATTCCGGCCTGATCGCCGAGCAGATTCTCGCCGGTCCCGTCGAGCGTGACGAAGACGGCGGCGACGGCGAGGAGCCGGCAGAAGATTAATCGGATCGGGTTCGGTGGATCTTGCCGGACCGATCTTGCAGCCGACATTTTCGGCTGAATGATTTCGCGGTGGGTGCTGAGGGGGTCTGTTGCCGATGCCCTGCGGTGCCTGCCGCGTCGTCGTTTGCAGGACGCTGTGATTTTAGTGCGCTCTGACTGCAGCTATCGCCGCGGGGCGGGAGCAGCCTCGCTTGGCGGCGCGATCAGTTTATTGACTGCATGACAGGCGACGCCGTCGACCAGGTCCGGCACGACCTTCCGGCAGAGATCGAACACTTCCGGGCAGCGCGGATGAAACGTGCAGCCGGAGGGCGGATCGATCGGATTGGGAATCTCGCCGGAGACCGCAATGCGCGCACGGCCTGACATTGCAAGATCAGGCACTGCGCCCAGCAGCATGCGCGTATAGGGCATCCGCGGCGCGCGGAAGAGTTCGCGCCCTTCCGCAATCTCCACGATGCGGCCGAGATACATGACCCCAATCCTATCAGCCATGTGCCTGACCACGGCAAGGTTGTGGCTGATGAACAGATAGGTCAGGCCGAATTTGTCCTGCAGCTCGCGCATCAGGTTGAGAATCTGCGCCTGCACTGACACATCCAGCGCCGAGGTCGGCTCGTCGCAGACGATGAACTCGGCCTCCGAGGCGAGCGCGCGGGCAATCGCGATGCGCTGGCGCTGGCCCCCGGAGAACTGATGCGGATATTTCTGCCCGTCGTCGGGATGTAATCCCACCAGCGTCAGTAGTTCGCCGACGCGGGCGCGAATGTCGTGCTCGCCCTGAATGAGATCGAAGGCGCGGATCGGTTCGGCAATGATGGCATCGACCCGCAGCCGCGGATTGAGGCTGGCATAGGGATCCTGGAAGATCATCTGGATCCGCTTGCGCAGCAGTTTGCGCGCGCTGGCCTGCCTGGGATCGCTCATCGAGACGCCGTCGATGATGACCTCGCCCGAGGTCGGCGGCAGCAGCCCGACCACCATACGCGCCACCGTGCTCTTGCCGGAGCCGGATTCGCCGACCAACGCAAAGGTCTCGCCGCGCCTGATCTCGAATGACACGCCATCGACCGCTTTGAGAAACTCCATCGGGCTGCGCTCGATGAGGCGGTTGAGCCAGGGCTTCGAGACATCGAAGGCCCGTTTGAGATTGCGTGCCTGTACCAGCGCCGTCATGCCGCGCTCTCCGCATGGGCATGATCGTAGAGATGACAGGCCACCTGCTGCGTGCCCACGCTGATCGGCTCCGGCCGCTCCACCCGACAGCGGTCGAACGCAAAACTGCAGCGCGGATTGAAGGCGCAGCCTGGCGGGATGGCCGAGAGGCGCGGCATGCTTCCCGGAATCTGCACCAGCCGCTGCGACGCATCACCGGTCAGCGTCGGGATCGCGCCCATCAAGCCCTTGGCATAGGGATGCAGCGGGTTTTGTACGACATCGCGCACAGGTCCGATCTCGGCGATGCGCCCGGAATACATCACGGCGACGCGGTCGGACGTCTCGGCGATCACGCCCATGTCGTGGGTCACCAGCATCACCGCCGTGCCGTGGTCGCGGCCGAGCCGCTTGATCAGCGCGATGATCTGCGCCTGCACGGAGACATCGAGCGCGGTGGTCGGCTCGTCTGCGATAATCAGTTCGGGCTCGGCCGCAATCGCCAGCGCGATCACCACGCGCTGCCGCATGCCACCCGAGAACTCATGCGGATAGGCATCGACGCGCTTCTCCGGCGCGGGAATGCCGACTTCGGCCAGCAGGTCCACTGCGCGCCGGCGCGCCTGCGTCTCCGACAGATTGAGATGGGTGCGGATGGTCTCCACCAGCTGGTCGCCGATCCGATACAACGGATTGAGGCTGGTCAGCGGATCCTGAAAGATCATGGCGATGCGCTTGCCGCGAATCCGGCGCATCTGCTCCGCCGGCAGATTGTCGATGCGCAGTCCGGACAGCAGGATCTCGCCACCCGAGATGCGCCCGGGCGGATCAATCAGTCCGATGGCTGCAAGTCCCGTCACCGATTTGCCGGCGCCGGATTCGCCGACCACGCCCAGCACCTCGCCCCTGGCGATATCGAACGACACGCCATCGATGGCGCGCAGCACACCGCGCCGTCCGGCGAATTCGACGCGCAGGTTGCGTACAGAGAGGACGGGCACGCTCATATCGGGCACTGTCGGATGCGACATATCATTGCAGCTTCGGGTTCAGCGCGTCGCGCAGCCAGTCGCCGAGCAGGTTGATCGACAGGATCAGCGAGGCCAGCGCGAGACCGGGGAAGGCGATAACCCACCATTCGCCGGAGAACAGATAGTTGTTGCCGATGCGGATCAGCGTGCCCAATGACGGCATGGTGTCAGGCATGCCGGAGCCGAGAAACGAGAGCGTCGCCTCGGTGATGATGGCGAGCGCGAGATTAATGGTAGCGATCACCAGGATCGGGCCCATGGTGTTGGGCAGCACATGGCGGATCATGATCACCCGCGCGGGCAGGCCGATCAGCTGCGCCGCCGCAACATAGTCCTTGTTCTTCTCCACCATCACCGAGCCGCGCACGGTGCGGGCATATTGCACCCAGAAGCTCAGCCCGATAGCGACCACCAGCACGATCAGCGTGGTCGATGCATCCAGGTGATTGCCCAGTGCGGACTTCACCACGCCGTCGATCAAGAGCGCGATGAGGATCGCCGGAAACGTGAGCTGCACATCGGCGATGCGCATGATCAGGCTGTCCACCGCGCCGCCGACATAGCCGGCGATCAGGCCGAGCCCGATGCCGAGTACCGCCGCAAAACTGACGCCGAGTACGCCGACCACCAGCGAGATCCGCATGCCGTAGAGGATTGCGGAATAGATATCGCGCCCCTGTTCGTCGGTGCCGAGCAGGAACGGTTTCTGCCCCTCCGCCGTCCAGAGCGGCGCGATGCGGGAGTTGATCAGTTCGAGCTGCGCCGGATCGAACGGATTCTGCACCACGAGGACGGGAGCGAACAACGCCATCATCAACAGCACGAACACGATTGTAGCCGCGACCATTGTGAGTTTGGAGCGGCGGAACGAATAGAAGATGTCGCTGTCGGCGATGGCGGCAAGCCAGCGGAGCGGGAAGGCGCGGGGTGATGTTGTGATGTCTGTCATGACGCCCTCATGCCGGCCGGTTGACGGTCGCGCGCAGGCGCGGGTCGACCACGGTGTAGAGGATGTCGACGATGAGGTTGATAGTGACGAAGATCAGCGACACCACCAGCAGATAGGCGGCCATGATCGGGATATCGACATTCTGCACCGCCTGCACGAACAGCAGCCCCATGCCGGGCCACTGGAATACGGTCTCGGTGATGATGGCGAAGGCGATGACCGAGCCGAATTGCAGGCCGGCGACGGTGATGACCGGCACCAGCGTGTTCTTGAGCGCATGGCCGAAATGGATCGCGCGGGTGGTCAGGCCGCGGGCGCGCGCGAAGCGGATATAGTCGGTGCGCAGCACTTCCAGCATCTCGGCGCGGACGAGGCGCATGATCAGCGTCATCTGGAACAGGCCGAGCGTGATCGACGGCATGATCAGCGCCTTCAGGCCGGAGATCGTCAGCAGGCCGGTGGTCCACCAGCCGAACTTGACGACATCGCCGCGCCCGAAGGATGGCAGCCATCCCAAAGTGACCGCGAACAGATAGATCAGGAGAATGCCAATGAGGAAGGTCGGCAGCGAGATGCCGATCAGCGACACCGCCTGCAGCACCTTGGCGAAAAACGAATCCTTCCGCAGCGCCGAATAGATCCCCATCAGGATGCCGAACACCAGGGCGATCACGGTGGCGCAGGTCGCGAGCTCCAGCGTTGCCGGCATGCGTTCCTTCAGCAGCGCCGACACCGGCTGGCGAAACTGGTAGGAGACCCCGAACTTGAACTGGACGGCGTTGATGAAGTAGCGCGCGAATTGCACCGGGACGGGATCGTCGAGGCCGAGTGACGCGCGCACCTCGGCGCGCTGCGCTGGCGTGGTGTCCATCGCCACCATCTGGTTGACCGGATCGCCGGCGAAGCGGAACATGGTGAAGGCGATGATGCCGACGGCAATCATCACACCAATGGACTGCAGGGCGCGGCGCAGGATGAAAGCGAGCATGGGCTATTTCGCTTTCTGTTATTGAAACATCTGGGACCTCATGGTGAGGAGGCGCTTCTCCAGCGCCGTCCCGAACCATGAGATGATGCAGGCCACCATCCTTCGAGACGCGGCAAAGGCGCCGCTCCTCAGGATGAGGACTGAGATCGGGGCGACCTGGCCTTCCACGCGGATGCCAGACCTATTCCGACTTCACCGCCCAGTATGGCAGCACCTGATTGTCCGGGCGCTGCACGATCTTCACCTTCTTGGAGACGCCCCAGGCCAGCGCCTGCTGATGCAGCGGGATATAGGCCCAGTCCTTGGCGGCGATCTCATAGGCCTGTTTGATGAGCTGGTCGCGCTTCGCGGTATCGGTCTCCTGCAGCACCTGATCGGTGAGGGCGTCGAACTGCTTGTTGCAATAGCCACCGAGATTGGTGGCGCCGCGCGGGCTGTTCGGATCGTCGCGGCAGCCCATGATGTCGAACATCACATTGTGTGAATCCTGCGTGCCGGGCGTCCAGCCGAGCAGATAGAACGAGGTGTTGAAGCCGCCGGTTTTGAAGACCTTGGCAAAATACAGCGCCTTCGGCTGCGCGTTCAGCGTGACCTTGACGCCGATGCGCGCGAGCATGCCGACCACCGCCTGACAGATCGCGGCGTCATTGACGTAGCGATCATTCGGGCAATCCATGCCGACTTCGAAGCCGTCCGGATAGCCGGCCTCTGCCATCAATTTCTTGGCCCCGTCGGCGTCGTATTTCGGCCGCGTGAAGTCAGCGGAGAGCTTGAACAGCGGCGGTGCGATCATCAGCGCCGACGGCGTCGACAGGCCGCGCATGACCCGTGTCTTGATCAGTTCGATGTCGATGGCCTTGTAGAAGGCCTCGCGGACGCGGATGTCCTTGAACGGGTTCTTGCCCTTGATGTTGGAGAACAACAGCTCGTCGCGGATCTGGTCCATGCCGAGGAAGATGGTGCGCAGCTCCGGCCCGGCCATGACGGCGGCGTTGGCTGATCCGTTGACGCGGGCGATGTCCTGCACCGGCACCGGCTCGATAATATCGACCTCGCCGGACAGCAGCGCCGCGACGCGGGTCGCATCGGACGCGATTGGCGTGAAGATGATCTCCTTGAGATTATGCTCGGGCTTGCCCCACCAGTTCGGGTTGACCTTGAAGACTGTCTTTACGCCCGGCTGGTGGCTCTCGATGGTGAAGGGGCCCGTGCCGTTCGCATTCAGCGATGCGAAGCTCGGCGAGGTCGCCGCGGCCGGCGTGGGCGCGAGAGCATTGTTCGCCTCCGCCCATTTCTTGTCCATGATGTACCAGACGTCCCATTGCGACGTCAGGATCGGGTTCGGCTTGATCAGCACGAAATCGACGGTGTAGTCGTCGATCTTGAGCACTTTGGCATCGGCCGGAATGACTGTCGTGAAGTCGGAGCCCTTGGCGCGCACGCGGTCAGCGGAGAACACGACGTCATCGGCGGTGAAGGGGTCGCCATTATGGAATTTGACACCCTTGCGCAGGTGGAAGCGCCAGCGCGTCGGCTCCGGTGTTTCCCAGCTTTCGGCAAGCGCAGGGATGATCTGCAGATCCTTGCCGCGCCCGACCAGGCCTTCATAGACCTGGCCGTGATGGGCGATCGTCGTGGTCTCGCGCAGCGTATAGGGATCGAGCGATTTCAGATCGCCCTGATTGGCATAGCGCAGCGTTTGCGCGGAGGCGGGCAGTGTGGAGGCAGGGAGTGCAGCGAGGGCAATCAGCGATGCAGCGGCGGCAATCAAGGTCTGGCGGATCGACATACTGAGCTTCTCCATTGCATGACCGCGATTGCATCACCACGCGGCCGCCCGACAGTTGAGCGACCGTCACATTGTTGGCAGAGATTGCACGTCGTGCAAGCGGCATTTGTCAGCTATGCGCTGCACAATGAGGCGGCTGGCGCGATCCTTGCTTGGATTGGGCATAGGCAATTCCACGCATCGCGCGCGTGCATCATTCGGTCACGACAAAGCGCTAACAGGACCGCCAGAACGGCAAGTTTTCGGAGCAGGAATGGCGGAACTCAAGGCTGATGTGCTTGTGCTCGGCGCAGGCATGGTCGGTGTGTCGGCAGCGCTGCATCTGCAGGCGCGCGGTCGCAATGTGGTGTTGGTCGATCGGCATGAGAAGGCCGGCGAGGAGACCAGCTATGGCAATGCCGGGCTGATCCAGTGCTGTTCGGTTTTTCTCCACATGCTGCCGCGCGATCTCGGCAAGCTCTTTAGATTTGCGCTGAACCGCGCGCCGGAGGTGCATTATCATCTCAATGCGCTGCCCGGCATGCTGCCGTGGATCACCAGATATTTCCTGAACTCGTCGCCGGAGGGATCGCTCCGCAGCGCAATGGCAGCGCTGCCCTTGATCCAGCGCAGTCTGACCGAGCATGAGGCGCTGATCGCCGAGGCCGGCGTGCCCGAACTGCTGCGCCGGATGGGATGGATCAACCTGTTCCGCTCCGAGGCGACCCTTGCGAAAGGTATTGCAGATCTCGAACGCCATCGCGCCTATGGCGTGCCGGGCGATATCCTGGATGCCGCCGCCATCGCCGGGCGGGAGCCGAACCTGTCCACGGATTTTGCCGGCGGCGTCCACTGGACCTCGCCCGGCTTCGTTCCCGACCCCGGCGGGCTCGCCAAGGCCTATGCCTCGCTGTTCATTCGCAAGGGCGGTCGCTTCATCGCGGCCGACGCGCGGACACTGGAGCAGGTCGACCGCAACTGGCGCGTCGCCGGGCCGAACGGCGCGCTGGTTGCGCGGGATGTCGTGCTCGCGATGGGGCCATGGTCGGATCACGTGTTTCGGCCGCTCGGCTACAACATCCCGCTCAAGAGCAAGCGCGGCTACCACATTCATCTCAAGCCGTCAGGCAATGCGGTGCTGCGTCATCCCGTGCTTGATGCCGATCGCGGCTATCTGCTGGCGCCGATGAATCGCGGCATCCGCCTGACGACGGGGGCCGAGTTCGCGCTCCGCGATGCACCGCCGACCCCGGTGCAGATCGAACGGACGCTCCGGGGGGCGCGCCAGACCTTCCCGCTTGGCGATCCCGTCGAGGCCACACCCTGGATGGGCGCGCGTCCCTGTCTGCCGGACATGCTGCCGGTGATCGGTCACGCACCACGCCACAAAGGCCTGTGGTTCGACTTCGGCCACCAGCATCACGGTTTCACGCTGGGGCCGGTGACCGGGCGTCTGATCGCGGACATGGTGACGGGCGTCACGCCGTTCACCGATCCCAAAGCCTTTGCGGTCGAACGCTTCGGCTGACATCTCGCAACTGCAATGTGGATGTCACATCGCTTGCATCGGGCAGGCGTCAGCGGCGATACTGCCGCTGCGTCGCCATCTTCGCGAGAGCGGCGGCTTTGCCTGGGGAGTTGAGAATGAAAGTGATCGTCACCGTGGACTGCACGCCGCTCGAGGCGCGCGAATTCCTGGGGCTGCCTGATGTGCAGCCGATGCAGTCGGCGATGATGGATCAGATGCAGAAGAAGATGATGGAGAACATCGACAAGTTCTCGCCGGAGTCGATCATGCAGAGCTGGTTCTCATTCGACCCGAAGATGGGCGAGCGTTTTCAGGAGATGTTCGCCAACATGGCTGGTCTCGGCGCTGCGCGTCCGAAGGACAAGAAGTAAACGGAGATGTCCTAGGATGGGTGGAGCGAAGCGAAACCCATCACCTTCTACCGCGACCATGATGGGTTTCACTCCGGCGCGATGCGCCTTCGCTCTCCCCGTCCTATGGACTGCGATTTGCGATACTAGCCCGCGCGGCGCGCGCTGGCCTGCAGCGGCTGCTGCAGCTTCGCGCCATGCGCATGCCGCGAGATGGCGTCGATCACCATGGACCACATCGAGATCGGCAGGGCGTGGCCCATCCGGTCAACCATCATCAGCTTGGCGCCGGGAATCGACGCAGCCGTGTCCCGGCCGGCGGCCGGATGCACCAGAGGATCGATCTTGCCGTGGATCACCAGCGTCGGCGCGGTGACCGTGGCGAGACGCTCCTTGCGGCTGCCCGAAGCGAGGATGGCGCGGAGCTGCCGGCCGATGCCCTCCGGATTGAGGCCGCGGGCATAGGTCCGCTCAGCGCGGTCGAGATCCCTGGCTTCGTCGTCGGGGAAACTGCCGACGCGCAGGAACAACCATGTCTGCTTGAAACGTTCGAGGAACGCCTCGTAGCCTACGGGCTGCGGCTTCAGCAGTAACAGCGACACCGCGCGGCTCGGCTGCGGCAGGCGCGGATTGCCCGTGGTCGACATGATCGAGGTCAGCGAGCGCAGGCGCTCCGGATAGGTGATCGCCATTTCCTGCGCGATCATGCCGCCCATGGAGGCGCCGACCACATGCGCGGAGCGGATGCGGAGCACGTCGAGCAGGGCCACCACGTCGGTCGCCATGTCGCTCAGCTTGTAGGGGGCGGAGACGGGTGTCCCGAGGAAGCGCAGCTTGGCCAGTTCGAACAGGGTGAACGGCTTGCCGCCGGCCATCTTGGAGGACAGGCCGATATCGCGGTTGTCGAAGCGGATCACGCGAAAGCCGCGGGCGGCCAGTTCGCGGCAGAAGTCGTCGTCCCAGTGAATCATCTGGGCGCCGAGGCCCATGATCATCACCATCGGTTCCGCGTCCGAATAGCCAAAGATGTCGTAACAGATTTCGATCCCGTTCGCGCGCGCCAGCTGTGGCGGCTCGTACGGCACATCAATCGGTTCGGGGGATCGGGCGGAACGTGGGCTCATGTCAAACATATGACATGGAAAGTCCCTGCGAAAAAGTGACAAGCGCGTCATGCGCCAAACAAATCGTCGCAGCGATTAATGAGAGATTGCGCGCACGGCAATTATGACAGTGCGCGCGGTCTTTTGTGACAGCGATTGTGACAATGGAACTGGTATCAGCCTCTCGCTAGCTCCCGGCCCAGACGTCGAGCACGTAGCGATTGCGCGTGCCGAGGTCGTCGATCCAGGTTAGCGCCGCAGCGTCATCGCTGCCGCTGCGCTCGCGCTGGATCGCCATCAGGGACGCCTTCACATCCGGCTCCATCTTGCCGCCGTCGCCGCAGACATAAGTAATGGCGCCCTGCTGAATCAGATCCCAGACGCGGTCCTTCTGCTGGGTGATGAGGTGCTGCACATAGGTCTTCGGTGCATCGCCCCGCGAGAAGGCGGTGTGTAGTTCACAGATACCATCGGCGGCGAAACCCTTCAGCTCCTCGGCATAGAGAAAGTCCTGATCGGGATGGCGGCAGCCGAAGAACAGCAGCGCAGGGCCGAGCGTCGCACCTTGCGCCTTGAGTGCCGCGCGCTCCTGCAGGAAGCCGCGGAACGGCGCGAGGCCCGTCCCCGGTCCGATCATGATCAGCGGCACGAGGGGATCGGCGGGCAGGCGGAAGCCGGCCTTGGTCTCGCGCACGATGGCATGCACGGTGTCGCCGGCACGGCGGCCGCTGAGATAGTTCGAGCAGACGCCGCGATAGATGCCGCGACCGGAATGCGCTGGGCCCTGAACGACGGCGGTGGTGACGCTGCAGCGTGATGTCTCACCTTGCGGTGACGACGAGATCGAGTAATAGCGTGGCGCCAGCAGCGACAGCATTTCCAGATAGGTGTGGAACGGCAATTCGCAGGCCGGATGTTCTTCGAGGAGGTCGAACACCGATTTACGCTTGGCGAGGATGTCACTGCGATAACGCTCGCTTGCGGCGGGATCGTCGCCGACATAAGCGAGCAGTTTCGGCCTGGTCATCGGGCAGCGCGTGTTCTCCGCCATGATCTGGATCTGCTTGCGGGTGGCGACCTGCTGCAACTCCACGAATTCCGTGAGCAGGCGGCCGACCGAGACGACGTCGCCGACCGGCAGTTGCGCGCGACGACCTTCCGCGACTTGCAGCCGGATCTGGTCGTCGGGGAGGAAGCCGAAGCGGCGCGCGACCGCATCGACAAGCGCGGGATCATTGCGCGGCACCACGCTGAGGTGGTCGCCGACGCGGTAGCTGGTCCCGGCAGGAAGCTCGATCTCGATATGCCGTGTCGAGCGATCCGACGCGCCGTTCTGCAGCTCGCGATTGCCCAGCACCTTCATCGGGACCACGCCGCCCAACGCAACGACGGTATTCACCGCGCTCGGCGCCACCGGTTCGATCCGATAAAGCGGCGCATCGTCGGCGCTGCGCTCGAATCCGGTGTCGAGGCCGAATTCCTTGACTGCGAGCGGACGCAATTTCGCGAACCAGTCCTCGAACTGGCCGTCGAGATCGTCGCGCGCATCGCCTTCGCCGCGCACATAGGCGTTGGTCGCGCCATGTTCGCGGAGCTTGTCGTCAATGTATCGTGGGATCGACTGATAGGTCGCCAGCCAGTCGCTGTTGCCGCAGCCGAACACCGCATAGCGCACTTTGGCGAAGGCGTCCTTCGGCAGGTCGGTGCCGAGCCAGTTGACGAATTGCGTCGCATTGTCTGGTGCTGCGCCGTTGTAGGACGCGCAGAAAATGAGAACGCCGCCTTCGGTCGGCAGTTTGCCAACGAAGTCGTCGAGCGGCGCGAGTTTCGTGGCGAAGCCGTTGACCTCGGCGAGATCGGCAACACGCGTCGCCAGTTCCTCGGCAGTGCCCAGGTTGGAGCCGTAGAGCACCAGCAGCGGCGTGTTGTGGCTCGGCCGCGCGCGGCCGGTGACGACAGGCGCGAGCGGCGCGGCTGCGGTGGCTGCGTTCGCGCGTCCGGCATAGGCGCCGCGCTCGTGATCGTGGCGTGGGCGCACCTTGATCTTGAAACCGTCGGGCTTGATGGTCAGCGTTTCCTTGAGCACCATCTCGTAGCGCTTGTGATCCATCATCTTGAAGCGCTGCAGGATCATGCCGAGCGCCAGCGCAGCTTCGTGCATGGCGAAGCCGCGGCCGATACAGGCGCGCTGGCCGTTGCCGAACGGTTTCCACGCATTGATCGGTCGTGCGGCTTCGGCTTCCTTCGAAAAATTTTCGGGATCGAAGGCGTCGGGATTGGGTCCCCAGACCGAGGGATCGCGATGCAGCGCCAATACCAGGATGGTGACGAAGGTGCCCTTGCGGAGCTTGTACTTGCCGCCGCCGATGGTCTCGTCCTGCACCGGTGCGATGCCATAGGCCGGTGCCGGCGGCCACAGCCGCAGCGACTCCTTCAGGATCTGCGTGATGTAATGAAGCTGCGTGACCTGCTGATAGGTCGGCTTGGCATTCACATCGGGGCCGAAGACGCGGTCGACTTCCTCATAGGCCTTCTTCAGCACCTCCGGATGTTTCAGCATCGCGTAGATCGCGCATGACAGCAGACCCGATGTGGTCTCGTGGCCGGCGATCAGGAAGGTGTTGATCTGGTAGCGGATGTTGACGTCGTCGAGCTGTTCGCCGGTGGCGCGGTCGACGCCGGTCATCATGGCGCCGAGCATGTCCTTCTTGGCCTCGGTCGCCTCGGCATTCTTGCGGCGCTCGGCGATGATCTCGTCGACCATGGAATTCATGAAGGCGACGTCGCCGGCGAGATCGCGGCGGCGCTTCTGCATCCACAGACTCTCCAGCGGCAGGCCGCGGGTCATCATGATGGTCTCGAGCGAACGCACCAGCGATTCCACGAAGGGGTGGTAGTCGCTCCGGTAGAACGAATTGAAGCGATAGTCGAAACCGCACAGGCCGATCGTGTCCAGCGTCAGCGCCGTCATGTCATGGACGACGTCGATCTCCTCATCGGTGTTGAGGCGTTCCCATTTCTTTACCAGCTGCTCGGCGATATCCACCATGCTCGGGTGATAGGACTGCATCGCGCGGTTGCCGAACGGCTGCAGCAGGATGTTGTGCGCCTTGGCCCAGTTCGGCTCTTTGGTGTCCGCCGTGAACAGCCCGTCGCCGCCGACGGCGCGGACCCGGCGCAGCGCGCCGCGCACCGCCTTGTCGAAGCGTTTCTCGTCGCTGAGCTCGTCCACAAGATCGTGGCCGCCGACGATGACGATGGGCGAGCCCATCATGTCCAGCCAGAAGATCGGCCCGAGCTCCTTGGCTAGCCGTGCCAGATCCTGCACCGGCGCATTGGCATCCAGCGACAGCATGTTGCCCACCACCGGCTTCTTCGGCGGATGCGGGATCGGAGCGAGTTTGTTGGTGGAGGACATGTCGCGACGTTTCCTGCTGCGTCTTTGCGTAGGATGGGTAGAGCAGTTGCGAAACCCATCGCGGCAATGTTTTGTTTGATGGGTTTCGCTGCGCTCTACCCATCCTACGAACTACCCAAACCGTCTTCGCCGCCAGTCGATCAGCACCTGGCTGACCTCGTCGGGCTTCTCCTGCTGGGTCCAGTGGCCGCTGTCCTTCACCAGATATTTCTCCAGGTCGGGAACGATGTTCTCCATGCCATCGGCGGAGGAGGGCGGCAGCACGGCGTCGTTCTCCGCCATGATCATCAGCGACGGCACGCGCACGGTGTGATCGAGTCCCTCGGCGCGCGCCCAGTTGGCGCTCATGTTGCGATACCAGTTGATGCCGCCGGTGAAGCCGGACTCCTTGAAGGCGTCGACAAAGATCTTCTTTTCCTCGTCGGAGAGGATTTTCTGGCGCGGGTCCTTCGCGGGATCGTAAGCAGCGACCATCTGCGGGAATGCCAGATTGGTCTTCGACGAGGCACCGATGCCGCCGACGGGCGCTTCGCCCACATTGGCGTGCTTGCGTGGCATCGGCTTGCGCATGAAGAAGTCGAAGGCTTTGTCGACATTCTCGCCGAAGATGCGATCCGGCTCGTGTGCGGGATCCTGGAACTGGACGATATACATCGTCTCGCCGAAGCGCTTCCTGTAGATCAGCAAGGGATCGACCGGCGCGCGGTCGGTGTGCGGCGTATTCACGCCGACCACGCCGGCGACGCGATCGCGATGCCGCAGCGGCATCTGCCAGACGATGAAACCGCCCCAGTCATGGCCGACGAAGATCGCCTTGTCGATCTTGAGGTGATCGAGCAGTGCGACGAGATCGCCGGTGAGATGTTCGATGCTGTACTCCTCGATGGCGTCAGGCCGCGACGTCGCGCCATAGCCGCGCTGGTCCGGCGCGATGACACGGATGCCGGCGGCGGCCAGTGCCTTGATCTGATGGCGCCAGGAGAACGCCATTTCCGGCCAGCCGTGACACAACACTATGGGCGGTGTGTCGCTCATGGGGCCGGCGTCGTAATATCCCATGCGAATGCCATTCAGCTTGGCGAACTGCAACGGGGGCATTTCAATCATGATGGGTCCTTAGCTGGCGGTCTTGAGAGCGTCGGGCGGGGCAAACGCCGCCTGCAGCAGCGCGAATTCACCCGGCAGCATGTCGGCAAGCACCTGCACATGCGGAATGATGTTGGCGCCCGCGATGAAGCCGAAATCGAGCTGGTCGCGATAGCTCTGCACGGTGATGTTCAGCGCCAGCCCATGGGTGGCGATGGATACAGGGAAAATGTGCAGCAGCTCGGCGCCGGCCGCATAGAGCGTCTGCCGCGGGCCGGGCACATTGGAGACGGTGATGTTGGCCGCTGGCGGCAGCACGTCGGAGAGATTGGTGCGGCTGTAAAGCAACGCCAGGATCTGCACCATGATGGGGGCGCCGAGCATCGACAGGTTCGATACCTGGGGCATCAGCGCCCGCAGCGGATGCGACATCTCCTTGGACTTGGTGGACTGCGCGATAATGGTTTCCAGCCGCTCCTTGGGATCCTCGATATTGCTGGCGATCGAGCAGATCATGCCGAACACCTGATTGTTCGAATCCGTGTTGCCTTCCTCGCGCAGCGAGATCGGCACCGCGGCGGTCATCGCCTTGGCGGGCAGGGCGCCCCTCTCTTTCAGGTAGCGCCGGACCACACCGCTCGAGAGCGCCAGCACCACGTCATTGAGCTTGCCGCCCGCCTGCTTCGCCACTGCCTTCGCGGCCGAGAGCGGCACCGAGACGCCGGCAAAACTGCGTTCAGACGAGATCGTCTTGTTGAGCAGCGTGGGTGGCGACAGCATGCTGTTGAGATTGTCGCGCGATTTCGGGTCGGCGATCCTGGCCATCACGTCGGAGGCGCTCTTCACCATGGTCGGGATCGAGCCGGCGAATTTCACCGCGCTCTCGATCTGGAACATGGCGTTGTCGAACAGGATCGAGCCGATATCGCTCTTGCCGGAGCGCGGCAATTCGATGCCTTTGGTCGTGCTCTCCAGCGGCTGGCGCCAGAGCTGCTGATAGGAATCGATGAAGCTCGCAGCTATGTCGCGCGGCTCCTGCCGCAGCTTGGCGCGAACCTCCGGCTTCTCGATCTCGCGCGGGATCGGCGTCACGTCATAGATCATGCTGGTGAGGGCTGCGCCGGCCCCGCCATCGATGCAGGCATGATGCATCTTCGAATACAGGCCGATCTCGTTGTCCTTCATGCCTTCGAAGACATAGAACTCCCACAGCGGCCGGGCGCGGTTGAGCAGCTTGGCATGCATCCAGCCGACGATGCGTTCCAGCGTGGCGCGGTCATGGGGGGCGGGCAGGCTGCCGCGAAAGATGTGCCGGTCGATGTCGAATTGGTCGTCCTCGACCCAGGAGGGATGGTCGATATCCAGGGGGGCCTTTTCCAGCCGTGCCTTGAGGATCGGCGCCATATGCAGGCGCGAGGCGATCATTGCCTTGAAGTCCTCGAAGAAGTCGCCCTTGTAGTCTTCGGGCAGGCGAAAGATCGCCATGCTGCCGACATGCATCGGCATCTCCGGCGTTTCCAGATACAGAAACGACGCGTCCATTGAGGACAGCTTCCTGCTGGCTTCCGCCATGATACGTCCCTCCCTCGAACATTACTTTGACGTCGCTTGGCGCCTTTGCGGCGCTCTACCGATGAGTGTGCCCATCCGGAACGGGAATATGCAATGGCAAAGGCGATAGGGAGCTAGTCTGAGCACCGCTCCCTTCGAAATGTCCCGAAAAGCATGAGTTTGACAGCCATGCGCGCCGATTAGGCGGAGATTTCCGATGAGTGCTCGTTCGGATGCCCGAAGTCGCTCTGCCCGAAACACTAAGTTGTAAAGCTAAATCAAGGGGTCAAGCGCCGTTGCCTTTTTGAAGGTCAGCGGTAGCCCGTTAGTGCATCTTTGGTTGCCCAGTAATGTCGCAATTCACGTATTCGTGATGTTGCGATGCACCATCGATGTTGCGGTGCATTATTTACTATGTCATAGAAGTTGCACCCCGGGCCCACAACGGCGGGACGGGGCGAGCCGAGCCTTATTTCAAGGATGGCTGAAACCCGAGGATGCCCCCCGAGGATGGAGACGAACATGACGATCGAGACCGAAACCAATTCCGTGCTGAACAATGTCAAGCAGGCTTTCGCGCCCGTCACCGAGGCGTTCACTAAGCTGCAGAACCTGGAAGTGCCCGAGGCGACCCGTGACTTCGTCAAGCGCGCTGCCGGCACTGCCAAGGACAAGGCCGCCGACTTCCAGGCCAATTCCGAGAAGGTGACCTCTGCCATCGAGACCGCCGTGTCGAACTCGGTCAGCGAAGCCACCAAGATCAGCCGCAACGTTCAGGACGCATTCTATGCGGACGTCCAGTCGTTCTTCGCCGGCATCGACAAGCTTGCTTCGGCGAAATCGCTGAGCGAGGCCTTCCAGGTGCAGACCGATCTCGTGCGCGCCCATGGCGAAGTGCTGAGCTCGCGCGCCAAGGCTTCGACCGAATATCTCGGCAAGCTGGTGTCGGAAGGCGCCAAGACCGCGCAGGACAACTTCTCGAAGGTTGCGTCCTTCGCCAAGACCGCCTGACAAGACCGCCTGATCCATACGCGATCACGCGACATGAGTTCAAAAGGCCCGCGCAAGCGGGCCTTTTTTGTTGCTCGTTCTGGCAAAGCAGGTCGTGCATCCGGGCGTCGGAAGCATGCTCACTTGATTGTCACGGTAATCTTGTTCGAGACGATTGGTGGGCTGAAGGGATAATGAGCGCCGTCTCCCAGCACGAGCTGGAGCGTATGTTTGCCGGGCGGCAATTCGATGCGTGCCTCGGTCTGGCCGGCTCCGAAATGGAGATGCGACTTGTCCTGCGGGATCGGTTCCTTGGGATCGAGCGGGTCGTTCACATCGACCAGCAGATGATGATGGCCGCTGTTCTGGAAATTATCGCCTGCATGCGTGACGCCCATGTTGCGCAAACCGAAACGACACCAGAACGCGCCCTTGATCACCGCTTTGTCCTGCGGCCACACGAAATAGAGAACCGCATCTTTCGGCGCGGGCTTTCCCTGCGCATGGACTGCAAGGGGCGCCATTGACAGCATTGCGGATAACACGATGAGCCCGGTGATCCTCATGACGCAGCCTTTCTCTTGGGGGCGGTCTCAGGACGAAATGGCAATCCGGAAGCCGTGGGTCGGATATCGCACATTGGTGTCGTAGCTATCGCGGCTTGCGGGCCGGACGTAACGCGCATCGTTTTTCCAGGAGCCGGATCGAATGACGCGCGACACGCAGTCGTTCTCGACCCAGGGCGATCCATTCTGCGGGGCTCCCTGATAATTCTTGTGCCAGCAATCCTCTGTCCATTGATCGACGCCGCCCCCCATATCGTAGAGTCCGAATGGATTTGGCTTCAGGCTGCCGAGCTTGAGCGGCTGTTCAGCCGCTGCGGTATCCGCGCAGTTCTTGCAATTGGCCATGCCGGGCTGCAACTGGTCGCCCCACCAGTATTTCGTTTGCGTGCCGCCACGCGCGGCATACTCCCATTCCGCTTCGCTCGGGAGCCGGAAGGCTTTCTGCGTTTCCTTCGCGAGCCATGCGACGAACTGCTTGGCATCGGTCCAGCTCACATCCGTGACCGGAATGTCCTCCCGCCCAGTCACCAGGAACGGGCATGCATTCGCAGCAGCACACGCGTTCCACTCCCGGACCGAGACCGGATACTTGCTGATCGCGAAGGGCTTGATCGTGACCTGGTGGATCGGTTTTTCCGATATGTCGTCATTGCTGCCCATCGCGAAGGTCCCGCCGGGGAGGGGGACCATGGCGGGCTCTATGACCGGCTTTGGTGGTGGTGGCGGCGGGACAGGCGTGACCGCCGGGGCGGATTCAGACCGGGCTTGCTTGGCCGTAGGTGCTGATCGGGTGCCTGCATTCCCCGTTTCTTGCAGAGGCGCTGCGGGAGCTGACGCCTGATTGCCGATATCACTGCGCGGGTAAGCCCTCATGTACCAGACGACGGCGCCTGCGATAGCCAGAAGGATTGCGCAAAACGAAATGATCAGAACATGTTCACGCCGCTTCCGCGCCTTGTTGAACGCCGCGGGATCGGGAAGCACCCGGTAAACGCGCACAGGGTCGGTAATGTTCTTGATCTTGCGATCTCCAAGGGACTCATAGCCGCAGACGAGCTTGTGCTTGATCTGCTCGTAGATGCCACCCGAGATGTACACTTGGCCGGGGTCGGCAATCCCCTCGAGGCGCGCCGCGATATTGACGCCATCTCCGAAGACATCATCGGGCTCGATGATCACGTCTCCCAGGTTGACGCCAATGCGATATTCGATCCAGGAGTTCTTTGGCAGCGCCGCATTGCGTCCGATCATGCTTTGCTGGATGACGATCCCGCATCGTACGGCTTCGACCGGACTATCGAATATCGCAATGAACCCATCGCCAGTCGTTTTGACAAGCTTGCCGTCATGCTCGGTAATGCTCGGCTCGATGAGGTCACGCTCGATTCGCCTGACGCGCGCATGCGTCCCTTCCTCGTCCAATTCCATGAGGCGGCTATATCCGCAGATGTCGCCCACAACGATCGCCGCGAGGCGGCGCGGCGTTCCGACGCGCGGAACGGAGGGGTCTTTATCCCTGCCTGAACTGATGTCACGAATCTCGCCGCGCATGACTTCGCGCCTCTCACTGGACACACGAGGTTCACTAGCTGTTCGGTCGACCGTCATGACGCTACGCTCAACGTCTCCGTCAGACAATTAGCTGAAAACGCTAATCGGATGATCCCGGCGGGGGCGCGCGGTAGCGAGATGACGAAGTCTCTCGCCTTCGCTGTATCGATATACCCGGCGCCAATAGAATACGGCCGCCGCGAAACAGGTTCTCAGTTCACCTGCCGTTCTTTGCCCACCCAATACGGGTCGCGCAACTGCCGCCGCAGGATCTTTCCCGAGGCATTCCTTGGCAGCGCGGCGATGAAGTCGATGGTCTTCGGCGCCTTGAATCCTGCGATGCGCTCGCGCGTAAATTTCATCAGGTCGGTCGCGCTCAGCTCCTTGCCGGGCTTCAACACCACCACGGCCTTCACCGCTTCGCCCCAGGTATCATCGGGTACGCCGACCACAGCGACCTCGGCCACATCCGGATGGTCGCAGATCGCACTCTCCACTTCGGCGGGATAGATGTTTTCGCCGCCGGAGATGATCATGTCCTTGATGCGGTCGTGGATGTAGAGGAAGCCGTCGCTGTCGAGATAGCCGGCATCGCCGGTGCGCAGCCAGTTGTCGCGGTCCAGCGTGCGCGCGGTGGCGTCCGGCAGATTCCAGTAACCGACCATGTTCGACGCCGAGCGCGTCGCGATCTCGCCGACTTCGCCCACCGGCAGCGGCTTGCCGTCGGCATCGAGAATGGCGATCTCGATTCCCGGCAGCGCCTTGCCGGCCGAGCGCATGCAGTCGCGGCCCTCGACATGATCTTCCGGGGCCAGCACCACGATGGTGCCGGTGGTCTCGGTCATGCCGTACATCTGCACGAAGCCGCAGCCGAACACGCTGATACATTCCTTGAGCAGGGCGGCGGGGATCGGCGATGCGCCATACATGATGTAGCGCAGCTTGCTGAAATCCATCTCGCGCGCGCGCGGCTGCCGCACGATGAACTGCATCGCGGCCGGCACCAGGAACAGCTTGCTGATGCCGTAGTCGCGGAAGAAATCCAGCACCTTGTTCGGGTCGAACTCCCGCGCGATCACGCTCTTGGCGCCGTGATAGAGTCCGAACACCGCCCAGCCGACACCGCCGATGTGAAATACCGGCATCGCCACCAGCGAGACGTCGTCGGCGGTCCAGACATTCCAGTCCGGGTTTTCGTCGGTACCGCCGATGCGCAGCAACGACAGGAAATTCTGGTGCGACAGCATCGCGCCTTTTGGTTTTCCTGTGGTGCCCGACGTATAGAGCTGGATCGCCACATCATCCCTGGTCGTGGCGATGTTGGGATCGTTGTCGCTCTGCGCGTCGCGCCAGGCCGCAAAGTCCTGCCACTCCGGTGCACCGCCTTCCATGGTCATGATAATGCGCACATTCGGCAGTTGCGACTGCAGGCTGCGTACAAGGTCGACGAATTCCGGGCCGACGAACAGGATCGCTGCCTTGGCATCGTCGACGATGAAGGCGATCTCCGGTGCGGCGAGGCGCCAGTTCACGGGGGCCGTCACCACCTTGGCCTTCACGGCGCCGATCAGGAGTTCGATGAAGAGGTCGCTGTTCTTGCCGAGATAGGCAATGCGTTCATTCGGCTTGACGCCGAGCGCCATCAGCCCGTTGGCGACGCGATTGGCATTGCGATCGAGTGTCTTGTAGCTGGTCTCGCGGCCCTCGAACACCAGCGCAATTGAATCGCCGCGTGTCTTTGCTTGCACGCGAATGACATCGGCCAGTGTGGCCGCTTCCGCAACGGACATGTGTCTCCCTCCCGCAGTTTATTAGTTGTGGAGAGTGTGCGGGCGTCCGGGAGGGCTGACAAGATGAGAAAGGTGCTGCGGTGCGGTGATATCGCCACATACGCCGGGTCCTCATGCGGCGAAAGTCGTCGCCTGCGAAGCGGACGCGTTGCTTGTTGCGCGAGAGCTGCTGCAGCAGCCGCGTGGCTGAGAAAGCAAGGCAACGCCTTGGGCGCGTGGTGATGCTTCGTAGGATGGGTAGGGCGTCTTCGCGAAACCCATCGCTTTCCTCGGGTGTGGTTGATGGGTTTCGCTTCGGCGCGGTGCGCCTTCGCTCTACCCATCCTGCACCGGCGCAGCTCAGCCCCGCTGCGCCTTGTCCTTCTCGTTCTGCGCCTTGATGCTGTCGCGGGCCTGCATCCACTCGGCGTCGGACCAGTCGCGCAGCTGATAGAAGTTGCCGCCCATGGCCAGCGCCTGTGCGCCGTCCATGGCGATGGTCTCGCCACTGATCCAGTCGCAGCCGCCGGAGATCAGGAACACTGCGAGGTTCTGCAGTTCTTCCATCTTGCCGACGCGGCCCATCGGATTCCAGGCGCGGGTACGTGCGCCGGCTTCATCGCCCGGCTTGATGCGCTTGCTCATGCCTTCGGTGGGAATCTCACCGGGCGCGATGGTGTTGAGGCGGATGCCATAGCGGCCCCATTCGGTGGCCAGCGACATGGTCATGGCGTGGATCGCCGATTTGCTCATGGCTGACGGCACCACATAGGGGCTGCCGTTGCGTACCCAGGTCACGGTGATCGAGACCACGTTGCCCGGCACCTTGTCGGCGATCCAGCGGCGGCCGACGGCGTGGGTCATGTAGAACGTGCCGTGCATCACCGTATTGGCGACGGCGTCGAAGCCGCGCGCCGACAGGTCCTGTGTCCGCGAGATGAAATTTCCGGCGGCGTTGTTGATCAGGTCGGTGAGGGGGCCGTCGGCCCAGATGCCTTCGATCATCGCATCGACCGCCGCGGCATCGCGGATGTCGACGCCGTGGCTGGTGACCTTGCCGCCATATTCCGCCATCAGCTCGGTTGCGGTTTCGTCGCATACAGCCTTGCGGCGACCGCAAATATGCACTTCGGCGCCGAGCTCGAGAAATTTCGCCGCCATCGACTTTCCGAGGCCAGTGCCGCCGCCTGTAACGAGGATTTTCCGGCCTGCGAGAAGCTGCTGATTGAACATGGGAGCCACCTGATTTAAGAGGATGCGGACGGATTAATTAGTTGATTGACTAAATCCCGACAACGCTTTCCTGTAAAGCGACGATAAGAACAAGTCTAGGAAGGAAACCTCCCATGGAAGACCGCATCTCTGTGTCCATGACGGACGGCGTTGCCGATGTTCGGCTGGTCCGCGCGGACAAGATGAATGCGCTGGATGCGGCGATGTTTGCGGCATTGGTCGATACCGCCGATCGGCTCAGCCGCGAGAAGGGACTGCGCGCGGTCGTGCTGTCCGGCGAGGGCCGGGCGTTCTGCGCCGGCCTCGACATGGGACGATTCGCCGCGATGAAGGAGAGCGGCGGCGACGGTATCGGCGGCGGGCAGAAGCGTGACCTGGCGCTGCGCACCCACGGTCTTTGCAATCACTCCCAGCAGGCGGTGTGGGGCTGGCGCCAATTGCCGGTGCCGGTGATTGCCGCGGTGCATGGCGTCGCCTTCGGCGGCGGTTTTCAAGTGGCGCTCGGTGCCGACATGCGGTTTCTCGCGCCGGACACGCGGATGTCGGTGATGGAAATCAAATGGGGTCTGGTGCCCGATATGGCCGGCACGCCGATCCTGGCCTCGTTAGTGCGTGACGATATCCTGCGCGACCTCACTTACACCGGCCGCATCTTCTCGGCGCAGGAGGCTTTGAGCTACGGCCTTGCCACGCGCATCTGCGACGACCCGCGCGCTGCAGCGCTCGAGACCGCGCGCGAGATCGCCGGCAAGAGCCCGGATGCAATCCGCGCCGCCAAGCGCATGCTCAATAATCTGACGATCGATCCCGGTCCCGCGCTGCTCGCCGAATCCGTCGAGCAGATGAAACTGATGGGCGGGCCGAACCAGACCGAAGCCGTGCGCGCCAATATCGAGAAGCGCGCGCCGAAATTTGTGGATTAACAGACCAACACCCCGCCCTCATCCCAGCCTGAGCGCAATTGCGTTCAGGCGAGAGGAGCGACCTCTTGGTCGCGTCTCGAAGGATGGTGGCGCACACCAACTCATGGTGCGAGACGCGCGAAGATGCGCTCCTCACCATGAGTGCCTCGGAGCGACACGCTAGCTTCTCTCTTCAATCAAAAACAAAAATCCGGAAACGTATCCATGTCGACAAATTCCCTGTTTCAAGGCGTCATGTCAGGCGATCGCCGTCGCGGCTTTGCCGAACTGACCGAACGTGCGAGCCGCATCGCCGGCGGGTTGTCGCGGCTCGGCGTCAAGCAGGGCGACAGCGTCAGCATCCTGATGCGCAACGACATCGCGTTTCTCGAGGCGGCCTATGCGGTGGCGCAGCTCGGCGCTTACGGCGTGCCGGTGAACTGGCACTTCAAGCCGGAAGAGATCACTTATGTGATCAAGGATTCCGGCAGCAACATCCTGATCGCCCATGCCGACATGCTGCATCAGCTGCGCGATGCGATCCCGCAGGGCATCGTATCGCTGAGCGTGCCGACGCCGCCGGAGATCGTTGCCAATTACAAGGTCGATCCCACGCGCCTCGGCACCCCGGATGGTGCCATCGATCTGGAAAGCTGGCTCAAGGAGCAGGCGCCCTATGACGGTCCCGCACTGCCGCAGCCGCATAACATGATCTACACGTCGGGCACGACGGGCCATCCCAAGGGCGTGCGCCGCTTTGCGCCGACGCCGGAGCAGGCCGCGTCCGCCGACCAGATGCGCGCACGCGTCTATGGTCTCAAGCCCGGCGCGCGCGCATTGCTGCCCGGGCCGCTATATCACTCGGCTCCCAATGCCTTTGCGCTGCGTGCCGGGCGCCTCGGCGGCGCGCTGGTGCTGATGCCACGCTTCGATCCCGAAGAATTCCTGCGCGTGGTGCAGGACGAGAAGATCGACACCATCTTCATGGTGCCGACCATGTTCATCCGCCTGATGAAACTGCCGGAGGATATCCGTAAGAAATACGACATGTCGTCGCTGCGCCACATCATCCACGCCGCCGCGCCGTGCCCGGCCGACGTCAAGACGGCGATGATCGACTGGTGGGGACCGGTGATCTACGAATTCTACGGTTCGACAGAATCCGGCGCAGTGACCTTCGCGAATTCCGAAGATGCGCTGAAGAAGCCCGGCACAGTCGGAAAGATCGCGCCCGGTGCTGAGCTGCGCTTTCTCGACGATGACGGGAAGATCCTGCCCCAGGGCGAGATCGGCGAAATCTATTCACGTATCGCCGGCAATCCGGATTTCACCTATCATAACAAGCCGGAGAAGCGCGCCGAGATCGACCGCGACGGTTTCATCACCTCGGGCGACGTCGGCTATCTCGATGCCGACGGCTATGTCTTCATCTGCGATCGCAAGCGCGACATGGTGATCTCCGGCGGCGTCAACATCTATCCCGCCGAAATCGAATCCGCGCTGCATGCCGTGCCCGGTGTGCATGACTGTGCGGTGTTCGGGATTCCCGATGAGGAGTTCGGCGAGTCCCTGATGGCGGTGATCGAGCCGCAGCCGGGTGTCGTGCTCGATCTCGCAGTGGTGCGTGCCGATCTGAAAAAGGCGCTGGCCGATTACAAGGTGCCGAAGCAGATGGAAATACAATCGAACTTGCCACGGGAAGATTCTGGCAAGATCTTCAAGCGCCGGCTGCGCGATCCCTATTGGGCCAAGGCAGGACGAACAATCTAGGAGGTGATGCGTGGCAACGATTGGAAACAGAGTTGCCGCGCAGATCGCGGCGATCGCTCTGCTGGCGGCGGCGTTTGCCGGGCCTGCGATGGCCGTCGATCCTGATATACGGCAGGTGCTCGCCCCAAGCGGGAAACTGCGTGTCGGGCTCTATCCGGGCACGCCGACGTCCATTCTCGTATCGCAAACCGAAGGTCCGCGCGGCGTTGGCTATGATCTCGGCAAGGAGCTCGCGCGACAGCTGGGCGTGCCCTATGAGCCGGTGGTGTTCTCCAGAAACGCCGAGGTGCTCGAAGCGGTGAAGACAGGGGCTGTCGATGCCGCCTTTACAAATGCGTCAGCATCTCGCGCCAAGGACATGGATTTCGGCCCGTCTTATCTGGAAAGCGATCTCGGCTATCTTGTTGCGAAGGATACAGCGATTGGAGGGCCCGATGACGTCGATGTCAAAGGCATCCGTGTCGGCGTGACGGCGAGCAGCTCATCCGACGCGGCGCTGTCGCGTGATCTGAAGAATGCGGAGGTCGTCCGCGTGCCGGCGATCACGCTCGTTCCGGAGATGCTGGCAAGCGGGAAGATCAATGTATTCGCCACCAACAAGGCGACCCTGTTCGAACTGGCGGTGCAGGCGCCGGGCGCGAAAATCTTGGAAGGGCGCTGGGGCGTCGAGCGGCATGCCATCGCGATCCCCAAGGGGCGCGATCAGGGGATGGCATTTGTCCGCAAATTCACCGAGGATGTGAAGGCGCAGGGACTGGTTGACGCTGCCATCGCACGATCCGGACTGCGCGCTGCGACCACAGCCAGGTAGCACTATCAAGTAGCAACGACACGAGATTGTTGCGCAATATTACAAGAGGGACGACCGCCCATGCCCGTGTCTTTGCCTGCGCCCGTGAAACTGGCCATCGCCACGGCGGCTGCGCTGCTGTCTTTCGCCAGCCCGTCGCTGCAAGCCCAGACGTTTCCGAGCAAGCAGGTGACGATCCTGGTGCCCTATGCGGCAGGCGGTGCGGTCGACGTGCTGGCGCGGACCTTTGCACAATCGCTGTCGAAGACCTGGGGCCAACAGCCCGTCGTGGACAACCGTCCGGGTGCCGGCGGCATCATCGCCTCGCAGGCCCTCGCGAAGTCGCCGCCTGATGGCTATACGTTGATCCTCGTCGCATCGGGCCACCCGCTCAACCAGTTCTTCTATCCAAAGCTGCCCTACGACACGTTCAAGGATTTCACGGCGATCAGCGAAGTCGCCTACTCGCCGCTGGCCATCGTGGTGTCGAAGGACAATCCAGCAAAGAACCTGCAGGAGCTGCTGGCGCAGGCGAAAGCCAAGCCGGACTCGCTGTCCTACGGCATGTCCGGCAACGGCACCTCGGCGCATCTCGCCGGTGAGTTGCTGAACCATATGGCGGGCACGAAGATCGTCTCGATTCCTTACAAGGGCGGCGCACCGGCGCTTACCGCGGTGATTGCCGGCGACATTCCCATGAGCATCAATCCGCTGCCCGAGATCGTCGGCCAGCTCGAAGGCGGCGCAGTCCGCGCCATGGCCGTGACGACGGCGATGCGCTCGGCGGCGCTGCCCAACGTGCCGACGGTCGCCGAATCCGGCGTCGCCGGCTATGATACGGCGGTGTGGTGGGGCTTCCTCGGGCCCGCCGGCATGCCGGCCGATGTCGTCGCCAAAATCCATGCGGATCTCGTGACAGCCTTGAAGGATCCGGTGGTGCTCGCGGCGTTGAAGAAGATCGATGCCACGCCCGTCGGTTCCTCGCCCGCAGACTTCGACAAGTTCATGCATGCCGAAGCGGACAAATGGGGGCCGGTGCTGAAGGCGGCAAACATCAAGGTCCAATAGGCAATATGACTGAACGTTCGAACCAATGGCATGTCGGCCTGATCGGCTATGGCGAAGTCGGGCGCATTCTCGCCGAAGACCTGCGCAAGCAGGATCTCCGCGTCAGCGCCTATGATCTCAAGCTCGACGGCAAAGATGCCGGGGCGCTCCGCGACCATGCCGCGACCTATGGTGTCACGCTCGCATCCTCGCATGCGGACCTGGCCTCGCGCGCCGACTTCATTGTCTGCGCTGTCACCGCGAGCCAGACCGTGCCGGCGGCGCAGGCCTGCGTGTCCGGTCTGAAGCCGCAGGCGTGGTTTCTCGATTTCAACTCGGCTTCGCCCGGTGCGAAGCAACGTGCGGCCGCGCTGATCGATGGCGCAGGCGGCCGCTATGTCGAGGGCGCGGTCATGACCTCGATCCCGCCATACCGCATCAAGGTGCCGCTGCTGCTCGGTGGTGCCGGCGCGCGCGATCTCGCGCCGCTGCTCAATGCCATCGGCTTCGATGCGAAAGTCGCCAGCGACAGGCTCGGCGTCGCCTCGGCCACCAAGATGTGCCGCAGCATCATGATCAAGGGCCTCGAGGCCATGGTGATCGAGAGCTTCACCACGGCGCGCGCCTATGGCGTCGAGGACGCCGTGATCGCCTCGCTGGTCGAGACGTTTCCGTCCATCGACTGGGAGAAGCAGGGCGCCTATTTCTTCCAGCGTGTCATCGAGCACGGCCGCCGCCGCAGCGAGGAAGTCCGCGAAGTCGCCGAGACCGTGCGCGAGATCGGGCTGACGCCATGGTCGGCCGAAGGCACGGCAGAGCGGCAGGGCTGGATCGCCGATCTCGCCGATGACGGCCTGTTCGGCGCCAGGGGCGAGGCGGGTTTCGCGCGCAGTGCGGACTGGCGCATCGAGGCGGATCGGATTTTGGCTAAAGTGAAGCCGAAGGGCTGACTTCCGACCCGCGCTGCGCATCGAACTTCGTCTTGCATCGCAGCATGAGTTGCGACCAAATGGGGCGCCGGCAACTTCCTGGAGCGTGCTTGTGTCCCTGACCCTGTCCACCGAAGAACCCGCACTCCAGCGCGGTGACGATCCTGCTCACCAGGAGGCCGATGCCCGGCTGCGCGAGGACATCCGGCTGCTCGGCCGCATCCTCGGCGACACCGTGCGGGATCAGGAAGGCGAGGCGGTGTTCGCCCTGGTCGAGAATATCCGCCAGACCTCGGTCCGCTTCCACCGTGACGAAGACAAGCTGGCGCGGCGCGAGCTCGAAGCCATTCTCGACGGCATGTCGATCGCCGAGACCGTGCGCATCGTCCGCGCCTACAGCTATTTCTCGCATCTCGCCAATATCGCCGAGGACCAGAACAACATTCGCCGCATGCGGGCACAGCGCGCGAATGCGGCCAACGCATCCGGTACGCTGGCCCATGCGGTGAAGCGTGCGCGCGAGGCCGGCATCGACGCCACGCTGCTCAGCAAGTTCTTCGGCCAGGCGTTGATCAGCCCGGTGCTGACGGCGCATCCCACCGAAGTCCGGCGCAAGAGCACCATCGATCGCGAAATGGAAATCGCGGCATTGCTGGACCGGCGCGAGCGCATGCAACTCACCGCCGAGGAGATCGAGGCGTCGGAAGAGCAATTGCGCCGCGCCGTCGTGACGCTATGGCAGACCAACCTGCTGCGCCGGAGCAAGCTCACGGTGCTCGACGAGGTCGCCAACGGATTGTCGTTCTACGACTACACGTTTTTGCGCGAAGTGCCGCGGCTGCATTGCGCGCTGGAAGACAGCCTGCGCGCGCAGGGCGGCGCTACCGAGCTTGGCTCGTTCCTGCGTATGGGAAGCTGGATCGGCGGCGACCGCGACGGCAATCCATTCGTCACCGCCGATGTCATGCGCGGCACCATGCTGCTGCAGAGCAGGCGCGCCTTCAGCTTCTATCTCGACGAGCTCCACGCGCTGGGCGCGGAGCTGTCGATGGCGGCGCATCTCGCCGACGTCTCCGACGAGCTGCGCGCATTGGCCGAACGCTCCCCGGATCCATCGCCGCACCGCGCCGGCGAGCCCTATCGCCTCGCGATATCCGGCGTCTACGCACGCATGGCGGCAACGGCACATGCGCTCGAACTGCCGAACCGCCGCGCGGCGGTGGGCGATGCCCCGCCCTATACGTCGGCGACCGAGTTCAAGGCCGATCTCGACGTGCTCGATCGCTCGCTGATCGCTGATAATTCCGCTGTCATCGCCCGCGGCCGGCTGCGCCAGCTTCGCCGCGCGGTGGATTGTTTCGGCTTCTATCTCGCCAGCCTCGACATTCGCCAGAACTCGGCGGTGCATGAACGCACCGTCGCCGAGCTGATCGATGCGGCGATGCCCGGCACGTCCTATCTCGCGCTCGGCGAGGAAGCCCGCATCACATTGCTGGCGGGCGAATTGAAGAATGCGCGGCCGCTGGGCTCGCTGTTCGTCAAATACAGCGACGAGACGCTGGGCGAACTCGCGCTGTTCCGCATGGCGGCGCAGGTGCACGCGAAATTCGGCGCGGCGGCGATCCCCCAATGCATCATCTCCATGTGCAAGGGCGTCTCCGACATGCTCGAAGTCGCGGTGCTGCTGAAGGAAGTCGGGCTGGTGGATTGCTCCGGCCGCAGCGCCATCAATATCGTGCCGCTGTTCGAGACCATCGAGGACCTGCAGGCCTCTGCAGCCATCATGGACCGCATGTTCTCGCTGCATGATTACCGCAAGCTGGTGGACAGCCGCGGCGCGGTGCAGGAAGTCATGCTCGGCTATTCCGACAGCAACAAGGATGGCGGCTTCGTCACCTCGGGCTGGGAACTGTACAAGGCCGAGATCGAGCTCATCGAAGTGTTCGAGCGGCATCACATCCGCCTGCGGCTGTTCCACGGCCGCGGTGGCTCCGTGGGCCGCGGCGGCGGCCCGAGCCATGATGCGATCCTGGCGCAGCCCGGTGGCGCGGTAGACGGCCAGATCCGCATCACCGAACAGGGCGAGATCATTTCCAGCAAATATTCCAATGCCGAGGTCGGCCGCAACAATCTGGAGATTCTTGCGGCCGCGACGCTGGAAGCGAGTCTGCTGGCGCCGAAGCACAGCGCGCCGCGCCGCGAATATCTCGAAGCCATGGAGGAGATTTCCGGATTGGCCTTCAAGGCCTATCGCGGTCTGGTCTACGAGACCGAGGGTTTTGTTGATTACTTCTGGGAATCCACCGTCATCAACGAGATTTCGACGCTGAACATCGGCAGCCGTCCGGCCTCGCGCAAGAAGACCCGGGCCATCGAGGATTTGCGCGCCATCCCCTGGGTGTTCTCCTGGGCGCAGTGCCGTTTGATGCTGCCCGGCTGGTACGGTTTCGGCAGCGCCATCGAGGCGTGGCTCGCCATCCATCCCGACAAGGGCATGGCCTTCCTGCAGGAGATGCACCGCGAATGGCCGTTCTTCCGCACGCTGCTGTCGAACATGGACATGGTGCTGGCCAAGAGCTCCATCGCCATCGCCTCGCGCTATGCCGAGCTCGTCGCCGACCAGAAGCTGCGCGAGACCATCTTCGGCCGCATCCGCGGCGAATGGCATCTGTGTATCGAGACGCTGCTCGACATCATGGAGCAGGAGCGCCTGCTGCAGAACAATCCGCTGCTCGACCGCTCGATCCGTAACCGCTTTCCTTATCTCGATCCGCTCAACCATGTGCAGGTTGAACTGCTCAAGGAGCATCGCGCGAACAATCCGGACGAGCAGGTGCTGCGCGGGATTCAACTGACCATCAACGGGATCTCGGCTGGGCTGCGCAATAGCGGGTAGGGAGTTCTCCCTCAAGCACAGACGCGTAGGATGGGTAGAGTGGAGGCGCATCGCGCCGGAACGAAACCCATCGACCATACGCAGGAAGCTGATGGGTTTCGCTGCGCTCTACCCATCTACGCACTTGCATTATCCCCGCGTCATGCCCGGGCTACCGTTGCGATGGGGATGCTGCACAATTCGATGCTGCCGCGCGGTCATGGCGGTGCACAAGCGCGCATCGCCGCGCGGTGAACGTTTTGATAGTTCCGCGCGACCAACACCAAATCCCTCAATTGGTGTGTGGTCCCGATGTCATACTTTCCCTCTCGCATGCTCGCTGTTGCCGCCACGATCACAGTTGTGCTGTGTGGAACATTGCTGCCGGCATCGGCCGAGATGAGCGCCAAATGTCGTCCGCCGATCAATGAGCGCATGATCGCGGGATGCACGGAGATCATCGATGACGCCGCGACGGCGCCTGCGGAGCGCGCGGAAGCCATGAGCTATCGCGGGGCCGCGCAGATGTCTCGCGGCAATCTGGAGCGTGCGCTGGCCGATTTCTCGGCTTTCATCGCGATGAGCCCGGACAGCGCACACGGCTATTACCTGCGTGCGACGGCCCATGAAAAGCAGGACAATCACGAACTCGCTCTCGCCGATTACGACAAGTCCATCGCGCTCAATCCGAACTATCCGTTTGCCTATGCGGCACGCGGTGCCATCTATGCTGCCAAGGGTGATTTCGATCGCGCACTGAAAAACCACGACGAGGCGATCCGGCTGAAGCCGGAACTGGCTGCGCTTTATAACAACCGTGGTCTGGTGCGCCGGAACAGCGGGGATATGAAGGGCGCGATCGCCGATTTTTCCACGGCTATCCGCCTCGATCCGAAAAATACACTGGCGCTTGGGTTTCGCGGCAATGCCTATCTGTCGCGCAACGATTCCGGCCATGCGCTCGCCGATTTCGAAGCCGCGCTGCGCCTGTCAACAACCAATCAGGACATGGCCTATTACGGCCGTGCCGAGATCAAGCTGGAGCGCGGCGACAACGACGGCGCGATCGCCGACTATAGCAAGGCGCTCGAATTCGCTCCCGATATGGTCGATGCCTATATCAACCGCGGCGTTGCGTTTGTCCGCAAGGGAGATTACGCCGCCTCTATCCCGAACTATGACGCTGCGCTGAAGCTGACGCCGAATGATCCCGCCATTCGCAACCGACGCTCGCACGCGTATTTCATTACCGGTCACTTCGCCGAAGCAGCAGAGGATTTCGGCGATGTCGTGGAGAAGAGCCCGGAATATGGTCTCGCCAAGCTACTGCGCTATATCGCGCGGGCGCGCAGCGGCGACTACGACTTGGGCGAGTTGAAGCGCAATACCGAGACGCTTGACCGCACGGGCTGGCCGTGGCCGATGGTGGCGGTCTATCTCGGCCAGATGACGCGTGACGAGATGCTCGCCAAAATGAAGAACATGCGGCTCGAGGACGACTTCGGCCCTTGCGGCGTGTCGTTCTATCTCGGCCAGTATCTGATGGTGAAGCGCAAGCCGCAGGAGGCGTTGCCCTATCTGAAACAGGCAGCCGAGGTGTGCCGGGGCGATGGCGAATTCGAGCGCGACGCTGCGCGTAACGAGCTCAAGCGCCAGCAGGCGTCGAACTGAAACAAAAAGGGGCAGCGCCAGCGCTGCCCCTTGAGCTCGTCATGCGAGCGCGCTCAGACCTCGTGTTTGTCCGATGCGAAGATCGCGATGAGCGTGATCACTGCGGCGGCGAGCACGTAATAGCCGATATAAGCGAGACCGTAATTCGCCTGCAGCCAGGTGGCGATATAGGGCGCCAGCGAGGCACCGAAGATGCTTGCCAGGTTGAACGTCATCGACGAGCCGGTATAGCGCACGGTGGTCGGGAACGGTGCGGCGAGTGCGGCGCCGATCAGGCCGTAATTGATGCCGAAGATCGCCAGACCGATCAGCGCGAAGGCATAGATGCCCGCGACGCCGCCTGACAGCAGCGGCGCCAGGAAGAACGAGAACACGATCACCATCAGGCAATTGGCGATCAGGAGCGTGCGGCGACCGATCTTGTCGGCGAGCAGGCCGGCCAGGATGTTGGTGGTGCCGAAGGCGACGGCACCGGCGATCTGCACCTTGAGCGCATCGAGCAACGACATCTTCGCCACGCCGACATTGTAGGACAGCAGATAGGCCGTGCAGACATAGAAGAACACGAAGGTCATCAGACCGACCAACGTACCGAGCAGGAGACTGCGCTTGTGCTTGCGCAGCAGCTCCATGGCGGGCACGGCCACGCGCTCGGCCTTCTCGATTGCCTTCTGGAATTCAGGCGTCTCGGTGATGGAGAGGCGGACCCACAAGCCGATGGCGATCAGCACGATGGAGGCGAGGAACGGCACGCGCCATGCCCAGCTCAGGAAGGATTCCGGCGAGACGACATGCAGCAGGATCCAGAACGTGCCGGACGAGAGCAACAGCCCGAGCGGTGCGCCGAGCTGCGGGAACATGGCGTACCAGTTGCGCTTGCCTTCCGGTGCGTTCTCGGTGGCGAGCAGCACCGCGCCGCCCCATTCACCGCCGAGACCGAAGCCCTGGCCGAAACGGCACAGCACCAGCAGCAGCGGCGCGGCGAGGCCGATCTGCGCATGGGTCGGCAGCAGGCCGATCACGACGGTGGAGATGCCCATGGTGAGCAGTGCCGCGACCAGCGTGGTCTTGCGGCCGACGCGATCGCCGAAATGGCCGAACACGACGGCGCCGAACGGACGCGCAAAGAACGCGATCGAGAACACCGCGAAAGACGCGAGCAGCGCCGCCGTGTCATTGCCGGCGGGGAAGAACAATTTGGGAAACACCAGCACTGCGGCGGTGGCATAGACGTAGAAGTCGAAGAATTCGATGGTGGTGCCGATCAGGCTCGCCAGCAGCACGCGGGCAGGGGAGTTCAGCGGCTTGGTCAGTGGCGGCGTGGCAGCGGAGGGCAAGGCGCCCGCGTGATCTGTCATGATGTATGTCCAGCAAATGCGGTTTCGTCCGCAAATGCGCGACGTCAAACCCGTTGATTGCTGGTGACATAGCCGGTCTTGGCCGGTGTTTGAATTCTTTATGACGAAATTGGCGCGATATAGGGTCAGATAAGACCGATATGCATAGCTATTTGAGTAATATTGTTTCGCTTTAAATGTCTGGTTGTAGAAATGCGGCTCGCGGGAAGGAATCCCGCGAGCCGCATTTGGATGTTTAGACCGGATCCCAGCTGAAAATATCAGCCGAGCGGTCGAGCTTGTAGAATGACGGCTTCAGCGCCGGCATGCCGTGTTCGGCGAGGGTCTGCGGGGTCCAGCCTTCGTCGCGATGGACCGAGCGCAGCGGGCGCGACTGGCCCATCAGGAAGATCTCGTTCATGCGTGCGGCGAAGATCTGCCCGCTGACGTCCTTGCCGGCGTCCGAGAGCAGATAGGCGACGAGCGGTGCGATCTTTTCCGGGCCCATGCGCTGGATCCGTTCGACGCGGGCCTTCTCGGCTTCGGTCTCGGTCGGGATGCTGCCGATCATGCGGCTCCAGGCGAAGGGCGAGACGCAGTTCGAATTGACGCCGAAGCGGCCCATGTCGAGCGCGATCGACTTCGACAGGCCGACGATGCCGAGCTTGGCAGCAGCGTAATTGGCCTGGCCGAAGTTGCCAATGAGGCCAGAGGTCGAGGTGAAGTGCACGAACGAGCCGGAATTCTGCTCGCGGAAGTAACGCGCGGCGGCATGCGAGGTGTAGAACGAGCCCATCAGATGGACCTTGATCACCATCTCGAAGGCGTCGATGGACATCTTGTGGAAGATCGCATCGCGCAGAATGCCGGCATTGTTCACCACGCCGTCGATCTTGCCGTAGGTGTCCACGGCCTGCTTGATGATCTTGCTGGCCGGGATGGCTTCCGCAACGGATTCGAAGTTGGCAACGGCGGTGCCGCCGGCCTTCTTGATTTCCTCGACGACTTCCTCCGCCGGAGCGGCACCATCGCCGCCCGATCCGTCGGTGGCGACGCCGGGATCGTTGACGACGACCTTGGCGCCTTCAGCGGCGCAGAGCAGCGCAATGCCACGGCCGATGCCGCGCCCCGCGCCGGTGACGACGATGACCTTGCCGTCGAGTGATTTGGTTTGTGCCATGTGGTGTTCCTTCTTGGTTGGATTTCAATGTTGCGGACTAACCTCTCCCCGCCTGCGGGAAAGAGGTCGCCGCGTCTTCGCGGCGGGTGAGGGGGCTCTCCACAAACTCCGAGCCTGCGGAGGCTCCCCCTCATCCGTCCCGGCTTCGCTGCGCTATGCCGGCCACCTTCGCCCCGCAAGCGGGGCGAAGGCACTAAGCTTCATTCGTGAAAATCACTGTGCCCGACGCGGCGAACATGCCGCCGACGCCGTGGCACACTGATATCTTCGCGCCCTCGACCTGCGCCGGCGCGATGCCGCGCATCTGGCGCACGCTCTCCTGCAGCGCATACATGCCGTACATGCCGGAATGCATATAGCTGAGGCCGCCGCCATTGGTGTTCATCGGCAGCTTGCCGCCGGGGCGGGTATTGCCGTCGGCGATGAACTTGCCGGTCTCCTCATGCGGCATGAAGCCGAGATCGCCCAGACCATAGAGCGGCAGATGCGCGAAGGCATCGTAGATCATCAGGTGATCGACGTCCTTGTGGGTGATCCCTGCCTCGCGGAACGCGGTGGGGCCGGCCACGGTGAAGGCGCGCGAGGAATCGAACGTCTTCATCTGGCTGACCATCGGCGTTTCCACGCTCTCGCCGGTGCCCAGAATATAGACCGGCTTGTTCGGGAAATCCTTGGCGCGATCCGCCGAGGTCAGGATCAGCGCGCCGCCGCCGTCGGTGACGAGGCAGCATTGCAGGATGCGGAACGGATAGGCGATCATCTTCGAGTTCAGCACGTCCTCGACGGTGATCGGCGCCTTCATCATCGCACGCGGATTCTTCGCGGCCCATTCGCGCTGGAACACGGCCACTGAAGCGATCTGCTCGTGGGTGATGCCGTGGGTCTTCATGTAGCGCAGCACCGGGATCGGGAACATGCTGGGCGGACCGTAGACGCCATAGGGCGCCTCGAACTGGCCTTGCAACGAATCCGCCGGAATCGAGCGCGGCAATTTGCCGATCATCGACTTGCCGGATTCGGCATGGGTGATCAGCACGGTCTTGCAGAGACCGGCCTCGATCGCCGCGGCCGCGTGGCGAACATGCAGCATGAAGGAGCAACCGCCCACCGATGTACCGTCGACCCAGGTCGGCGTGATGCCGAGATAATGCGCGATCTGCTGCGGTGTCTCCACGGCGGTGGCGATGCCGTCTATGTCGGACAGCTTCAGCCCGGCATCCTTGATGGCATTGAGCGCCGCATCCGCGTGAAGCTGGAGCTGCGACATGTTGGGAATGACGCCGAGTTCGGTGGTCTCGGCTGCGCCGACGACGGCAACTGCGTTTCTGCGCATGATCTCAGCCCTTCGCCGGACGGAATACGGGGAGGGTGATGGTGTCGTCCAGCTTCTCGAAGGCGACCTCCAGCTTCATGTCGAGCACGAGCGCTTCCGGTGTCTGCGGACAATCGATGATGTTGCTCATCAGCCGCGGACCTTCCTCAAGCTCGACCACGGCAATCGCATAAGGCGGCGTGAAGCCCGGCGCGGCAGGCCGGTGATTGATGACGTAGCTGTAGAGGAAACCCTTGCCCGAGGCCTTGAACACCGAGACCTTGCGCGAGGCGCAGCCGGGGCAGAACGGCCGCGGCGGAAAATACACATTGCTGCAATCGTCGCAGCGCTGCAGGCGCAATTCGCCGGCTTGGGCACCATCCCAATAATGCCGGGTTTCAGGTGTCGGTTTCGGGCGCGCGCGGGCTGGTTCAGCCATGTGTCGTGTTCTCTCCCTTGGACGGGGATCTGGCCCCGTTCGTTGTGCTCGGATGGACATTCCACATTCCACCGGGGGCGGTCCAGCGCGCGTGCTGCATGGCCGTATCTGCCCACTGCGGGGCGGCACGGAATTCGAATTGGCATTCAGGTTGAAATACGTGCGAGGCTTGTCCCGCTGCAACCGGGCAGGGTAGGTTGGTACGGATGGTTCAGGGAGCATGACGTGAAGCTGCGCGAGATCGCCCATTCCCGCACAGGTGACAAAGGCAACATTTCCAACATTTCGGTAATTGCCTTTGACGCAAAGCTATATCCGTTGATAGTATCGCAGGTGACCGCCGCGCGCGTGAAGGCCCTGTTTGCGGGCATCGTTGCGGGCGAGGTGGTCCGCTATGAACTGCCCAATCTGGCGGCCTTGAATTTCGTCATGGATCAGGCGCTCGGCGGCGGGGTGACGCGATCGCTGGCGCTCGATGCGCATGGCAAATCGCTCAGCTCCGCGCTGCTCGATCTGGAAATTGAGGATACTTTCGGCGATACCGACCGGGCGCCGTGACCACTTGCGGGTCCGGCAAGACACACAGGATGCCGCGACCATGACCAACGACTTCCATCAGATCGCACCGACCCTCGCCAGCCTGGCCGCTGATCTCGCCGCGGGCCGCACCACCTCCCGCAAACTGGTCGAAGCCTGTCTGGCCAAGATCGCCGATCCGAAGGGGGAGGGCGAGCGCACCTTCATTCATGTCGACAAGGATGCGGCGCTGGCTGCCGCCGATGCCATGGATAGCTTACGCAAGGCCAATGCCGCGCCGTCGCGCTTCGCCGGCATTCCGGTCTCCATCAAGGACCTGTTCGACATCAAGGGCCAGGTCACCCGCGCCGGTTCGCGCGCGCTGGACGATTCCGCGCCGGCCGATGCCGACGCTCCGACGGTCGCGCGTCTGCGCCGCGCCGGCTTCGTGGTGATCGGCCGCACCAACATGGTCGAATTCGCCTATTCGGGCATCGGCACCAATCCGCATTACGGCACCCCCAAAGGCGCGTGGAAGCGCGAGGTCGGCCATGTGCCCGGCGGCTCGTCATCGGGCGCCGCGGTTTCCGTGCTCGACGGCATGGCCCATGCGGCGCTGGGCACCGACACCGGCGGTTCCTGCCGCATTCCGGCGGCCTTCAACGGCATCGTCGGCTACAAGCCGACGCAGCGCCGCGTGCCGCTCGATGGCGCGGTGCCGCTGTCCTTCACGCTGGACAGCATCGGTCCTCTGGCGCGCTCGGTTGCCTGCTGCGCGGCGATGGATGCGGTGCTGGCCGGTGAGCCCGAATTTGAGCTCACGCCGCGCCCGATCAAGGGCATGCGTCTTGCGGTGCCGATGACACTGGCAATGGACGATCTCGACCCCGTCGTCGCAACCGCTTTCGAGCGCGCGCTGAAGAAGCTCGCCGAGAACGGCGCGATCATCGAGCGCATCGAAGTGCCTGAATTCAACGACATCGCGCCGATGAGCACCAAAGGCGGCTTCACGGCTGCGGAAAGCTATGCCTGGCATCGCTATCTGCTCGCCAGCAAGGGCGACGTCTACGATCCCAGAGTCGCGCTGCGCATCCAGCGCGGCGAGACCCAGAATGCCGCCGACTATCTCGATCTCCTGCCGATGCGCCGTTCGCTGATCGCGCGCACCGAAAAGCGCATCGCGCCTTACGATGCGCTGGTGCTGCCGACCTGCGCGATCACGCCGCCATCGATCGCCGACATGGCCGATGACAAGGTGTTCTCGAAGCAGAACCTGATGGCGCTGCGCAACTGCACGCTGATCAACATGATCGACGGCTGCGCCATCTCGCTGCCGATCCACGCCAAGGATGAAGCCCCGGTCGGTCTGATGCTGGCCGCCGCCGGCGGCTCCGACCGCCGCATCTTCGAACTCGCCGCGGGCATTGAAGCCACCGTTCGCGGTTAATCTCTAAAACCTGAGGATACACGCATGACCACCGAGATCGCGTTCACGCTGGACGCAAAAGGCAGCAGGACGCCGCTGACGCTCAAGATCACCCAGGGCGTCATCGCCGGCTGGACCGGCCGCGATCCCGTCGCGCGCGATCATCACATCAAGGAACTCGAAGCGCTCGGCATCGCGCCGCCGGCCTCGACGCCGATCTACTACCGCTGCTCGGCGCGCCGCTTCACCACCGACGGCATGATCGAATGCACCGACGAGAATTCGTCGGGTGAGGTCGAGTTCTGCCTGATCGCCTCTGGCGGCAAGACCTATGTCGGCGTCGGCTCCGACCACACCGACCGCAAGGTCGAGACCTACAACATCACCGTGTCGAAGCAGATGTGCGACAAGCCGATCGCGCCGGTGCTGTGGGAGCTGTCCGAAGTGCTTCCGCATTGGGACCAGATCATTCTGCGTTCCTGGGCCACCATCAAGGGCGAGAAGGTGCTCTATCAGGAGGGCCTGCTGAGCGGCATGCTGCCGGTCGCCGAACTCATCAAGAAGGGCTTTGACGCGGACAAGCTGCCCGACGGCACCGCCATGTTCGGCGGCACCTTCGCCGCCAAGGGCGGCATCCGCCCGGCCGAGCGTTTCGACTACGAGATCGAGGACCCCGTGCTGAAGCGCAAGATCAGCCATGGGTATGATGTGAAGACATTGCCGGTGGTTGGCTGAGGCGCTGCTTCTTAACCTCTCCCCGCATTGCGGGGAGAGGTCGATCCGGCGCAGCGCAGCGCAGCCGGAGCGGGTGAGGGGCGGTCACCGCTGCAGCATCGGTCGCTCGCTCTCGGGTCTCTCATTCTTCGATCCGATGGTTCGGAATTTTCCTCATCTCTCTTGCCTCGCCCCTCACCCGCCGCGAAGATGCGGCGACCTCTCCCCGCAAAAGCGGGGAGAGGTTAGGGGCCGGAAATCGGGTGGCTCCATTGCCACCATCCTCCACAATGCAGCCTCAACTGTTGCCGATGATCGGCACGCGTAACGGAGCGGCTGTATCATGCCATCTGCAACTCTCGCCAAACGCCACACGCCATCAAGCGATTCGCGCGTGGACGCGATCGACTGGCAGCGCATCGCCGCGGAACTCGACGCCCAGGGCTGCGCCGTCTTCGACAAACTGCTCACATCAGACGAATGTCGTCACCTGGCATCGCTCTATCCCGACGACGCCCGCTTCCGCAGTCGCATCGTCATGGGCCGCCACGGCTTTGGCCGCGGCGAATACAAATATTTCAATTACCCGCTGCCAGATCCGATCGCCGGCCTGCGCCCCGCGCTCTACGGACCATTGAGCGCGATTGCCAATCGCTGGAACGAGACGATGGGGATCGACGTCCGCTTCCCCTCCGATCACGCCGCCTTCCTCAAGCGTTGTCATGAGGCCGGCCAGACCCGGCCGACGCCGCTGCTGCTGCAATACGAGGCCGGCGACTATAACTGCCTGCATCAGGACCTCTATGGCGAGCATGTGTTTCCGCTGCAGGTCGCGATCCTGCTGTCGGAACCCGGTGAGGATTTCACCGGCGGAGAATTCGTGTTGACGGAGCAGAGGCCGCGGATGCAGTCGCGCGCCGAAGTGGTAGGCTTGCGGCAGGGCGATGCGGTGGTGTTCGCCGTGCATCACCGGCCGGTTGCCGGCACGCGCGGCAGCTATCGCGTCAATCTGCGCCACGGCGTGAGCCGCGTGAAATCGGGCCGGCGCCATACGCTCGGCGTGATCTTTCACGATGCGAAGTGACGGGACGACTGACGCACTGAAATGACCGACCTGTTCGCGGACATCACCGACGCCCAGCCTGCGCGCGAAGAGCTCGCCGAGGGGGCTGTGCTGCTGCGCAATTTCTTCGTTGCAGAACAGCCGGAGGTGATCGCGGCCCTGCGCATCATCGTGAAAGCGGCGCCGTTCCGCCATCTGATCACGCCCGGCGGCCATACCATGTCAGTCGCCATGACCAATTGCGGCCGGGCCGGCTGGGTCTCGGACCCATCAGGCTATCGCTATGACCCCATCGATCCCGACAGCGGCAAGCCATGGCCGGACATGCCGGCGTCGTTTCGGGACCTCGCGGCGCGCGCCGCTGCGCAAGGTGGCTTCGATGCTTTCACGCCCGACGCCTGCCTGATCAATCGCTACAAGCCCGACGCCAAACTCTCGCTGCATCAGGACAAGGACGAGCTGGATCTGCGCGCGCCCATCGTCTCTGTCTCGCTCGGCCTGCCGGCAACTTTCCTGTTCGGCGGGCTGTCGCGCAGCGATCCCGTGAAGCGTCACCGCCTGACCCACGGCGATGTCGTGGTGTGGGGCGGCCCGGCGCGGCTCGCCTATCACGGCGTTGCGCCGCTCCCCGACGGCGAACATCCTGTCATGGGCGGCCAGCGCATCAATCTCACTTTCCGCAAGACGAGATAAGAACTCGTCATTCGCCGCCACTCCAATTGGAGTGGCTGAGGGGCGCGGGAGGCGTGAGCCGGACGCTAACCAGGAATGACGGCGTTAGAGCGCACGATTTAATTGCGCGATTAAAAACTGCTGGCCAAGGCATTCGGCCGCCATTACGATTTCCTCAATAAAAACCAGAACGAGGAAACGACAATGACCCGAATGGGCATATTGGCTGCCATTGCTGTTGCGTGCCTGAACGGTTCGGCGCTTGCCGAACCCATCACCAAGCCTCTCAGCATCGCCGTGCTGAACGACAAGAGTTCGGTGTTTTCCGATGCCGGCGGCACCGGCAGCGTGGTCGCGGCGCAGCTCGCGATCGACGATGTGGGCGGCAAGGTACGCGGCCAGCCGGTGAAGCTGCTCGGCCCCGATCATCAGAACAAGACCGATATCGGTGTGTCGCTGGCGCGCGATCTCTACGATCAGCAGGGCGTCGATGCGATCTTCGACATCGGCAATTCCGCGATCTCGCTGGCGGTGCAGAACATGGCACGCGAGCGCGGCAAGGTGTTGGTGCATGTCGGCTCCGCCACCGCCGACGTCTTCGGCAAGCAATGCGCGCCGACCGCCGCGATGTGGCTGTACGACACCTATTCGCTGGCGCAGGGCATCGCCAAGGCCGTCGTCAAGCAGGGCGGCGACACCTGGTATTTCATCACGGCGGATTATGCGTTCGGCATCGCCATGCAGGCGGAGGTCTCGAAAGTGGTGGAAGCTGCCGGCGGCAAGGTCCTCGGCGCGGTGAAACATCCGGTCGGCACGATGGATTTCTCGTCCTTCCTGCTGCAGGCGCAATCCTCCGGCGCCAAGGTGATCGCGCTGGCCAATGCGTCCGGCGACACCGTCACCAATATCAAGCAGGCGCGCGAATTCCAGATCGGCGAGGGCAAGCAGAAGCTCGCCGTGCTGATCTTCTATCTTACCTCGGTGAAGGCGCTCGGCTCGGAAGCCACGCAGGGCGTGCAGTATCTCGAGGGCTATTACTGGGACAATGATGATGCCAGCCGCGCCTTCGGCAAACGCTTCATGGCCAAGCATGGCAAGATGCCGACCCATGCGCAGGCCGGCGTCTACAGCGCCGTGAAGCATTATCTGCGCGCCGCCGAAGCCGCCAACAACAACGATGGCCTCACCGTGATGCGTCAGATGAAGGCGATGCCGGTGGACGATTTCTTCGCGCCCGGCGCCCGCCTGCGCGAGGACGGCCGGTTGATGAACGACATGCTGCTGGCCGAAGTGAAGAAGCCGTCGGAGGTCAAAGGCGAGTGGGACCTGCTCACCATCAAGGGCAAGGTGAAGGCCGAAGACATCATGCGCCCGATTTCGGAGGGCGGCTGCACGATGCTGGATCCGCCGGTGAAGCAGTAAAGCGCAACAGTCGTCATTCCGGGGCGGCGCTCACCTCTCCTCGCATTTGCGGGGAGAGGTTAAGCCGGCTTCTTCGGATGAATGAACGCCCACGGACTGACTTCGGAATCCCTGACCACGTCGATGGCGATCAGATACGGCCCGCCGTCCGCCAGCGCCTTTTCCAGCGCCGGCTTGAATTCCGCCGGTGACGTGACCCTGACAGCACCGACGCCGAAGGATTCCGCGAGCTTGACGAAATCCGGATTGACCAGATCGGCCGCGACCACGCGGCCGTCGAACACCTGCAACTGGTCGCGGCGGACATTGCCATAGGCATTGTTGTTGAACACCAGCGTCACCACGCCGATCCTGAACTGCACGGCCGTCGCCAGTTCCTGCACCGCGAACATGAAGCCGCCATCGCCGGTGATCGCGACTACCGGCCGGTCCGGATGCGCGACCTTGGCGCCGAGCGCTGTCGGGAAGCCCGAGCCGAGCGTGCCCTGATAGCCCGAGGTGATGAAGGTGCGCGGCTCATAGACCGGAAAGCCGAACCATGAGGTGAATCCGACCTGCGACAGCTCGTCGGTGACGATGGCGTTGTCCGGCAGCACGGCGCGCAACACGTCGAGATAGGCCATCTGCGGCTGGATCGCCTGGATGTCCTTCTGCGCTTTCGCCGAGGCGGCGCGGATCGTCTCGCGGCGGCCTGATGTCTTCGTGTATCCGACCTTGCTGACTTCAGCGATCAGCGCGCGTGTGCCGGCCTGCGCGTCGGCGACGACAGGCGCATCGACGGTCAACCGCCGCATCTCGACGGGATCGATATCGATACGGACGGACTTCAACCCTTCCGGACGGAACGGCCAGCGGAACGTGGTCGGCAATTCCATGCGCGAGCCGATGCCGATCATGAGATCGGTCTGCGGCCACAGATTATAGGCGGCGGCCATGGTGAGGCCGAGCTCATGCGCATTGCTGACGATGCCGCGGCCGGAGCGGAATGCGACAACGGGCGCGTCGATCATTTCCGCGAGTTCGAGGATGGCGTCGCCCGCCTCCATCGCGCCGGCGCCAACGAAAATCATCGGTGCCTTCGCGGCCTTGATCAGCGCAGCTGCGGCCTTGATGCGCTCAGGATCGGGCGAGGGCGCGGCGAATGGTTCAAGCGTCGTCGCTGCGGCGGTTTCCGCGCGCTGCGTGAAGACGTCCCACGGCATTTCCAGCGCAACAGGGCCGCGGCGGCCGGACATCATCTCCTGAAATCCGCGCGCCACTTTGGTCGGCGCATCCGAAGGATAGTCGATGCGCTCGGCCCATTTGACGAAACTGCGGAGGGTCGCGAGCTGGTCGGGCATCTCATGCAGATGGCCGCGGCCCTTGCCAAGGTAGTCGCTCGGCACCTGCCCGGTGAGGCACATCACCGGCTCGTTGCAGCCAAAGGCAGTCAGCATCGCCGCGCTGGCATTGAGAATGCCCGGGCCGGGCACCACGCTGAACACGCCGGGTTTGCCCGAGGCGCGGGCATAGCCGAACGCCATATAGCCGCAGGCCTGTTCGTGGCGCGCGCCGATGACATTGAGCTTCGCCTGGTGAAAGGCGTCGAACAGGCCATAGACCTGCGCGCCGGGCAGGCCGAAGATGGTGTCGACGCCATGCGCCTTGAGCCCGCTGACGATGGCTTCGCCACCGGTGAGAACAGTCATGCGTATTCCAATCCGTTAGTGTTCGTCGACGACGCCATTGCGCAGCGTGCCGATGCCGTCCGCCTTGATCTCGATCACATCGCCGGGCACGAGATAGCGCGGCGGATCGAAGCGCGCACCGGCGCCGGTCGGCGTGCCGGTGACGATCACGTCTCCGGGCACGAGAGTCGTGAAAGTCGAGATATAGCTCAGGAGATAGCGGAAGCCGAACATCAGCCGCGAGGTGCGATCGTCCTGCCGCAGCTCGCCATTCACATGCGTGGTGAGGCGGATGTCGGCGATCTGGCTCTCATCGGTATAGGGCACGATCCACGGCCCGAGACTGCCGGTGGAATCGAAATTCTTGCCCTGCGTGACATTGAACTTGGCATGCCGCACCCAGTCGCGGATGGTGCCTTCGTTACAGAGCGTCAGCGCGGCGATGTGGTCCAGCGCATCGCCCTCGGCGATGTGGCGTCCGGCCTTGCCGATGACGAGCACGACTTCGCCTTCGTAGTCGAGCTGCCTCGATACACGCGGCCGCACCAGCGGCGTCTCATGTCCGACGAAGGAGCGCGGCGTGCGCATGAACATCGAGGGATATTTCGGCGCGTCCTGTCCGTCCTTGTATTCGGCATTGCGGTCCGGATAGTTGACGCCGATGCAGATGATCTTTTCCGGGGCGGGGATCGGCGGCTGCCAGGTGATGGCGTCCAGTGCGAAATCCGCAGGCTGGTTGGCCGCGGCATCGGCGAGCCGATGCAAGGCGCCATGGGCGATGGCCTCGCGCAGCGTCGGATAATCCCCGCCGTAGCGCGCGGACAGATCAACGATCCCGTCGTCGGTGACGGCGCCGTATTTCAGCGAGCCGTTGACGGTGAAAGTGGCGAGGCGGGAATGGGTCATCGCGCGTGTTCCTCACACTCTGTTGTCATCTCAATCCGCAATCGTCACATCCGCCACAAACGCAGGTTCACGCACGGCCTGCCCCTTGAATGGCGAACCCTGTTCGAACCACGAGCGCGGCGCCGGCGCGCCCCACAGGGTCTGGCGGCGCGGGTCCTTCAGCGACCAGCGCAGCGGTTCGTGATCGGTGTCCATGGTCTGATAGTCCGACGTGTAGAGTTCGAGGCGATGGCCATCGGGGTCACGCACATAGAGAAAGAACGCGTTGGAGATGCCGTGGCGGCCGGGGCCGCGCTCCAGGTTCTTCAGATAGCCCGATGATGCCATCACGTCACAGAGATGCAGGATGTTCATCGCGGTGGGCACCCAATAGGCGAAGTGGTGCAGTCGCGGTCCCCTTCCATTGGTGATGGCGAAGTCGTGGACATTGCCCTTGCGATGCATCCAGGCGGCGGCGATGCGGCCGTTATCGCCGTCTTCCTCGCCATATTCGGTGAGACGGAAGCCGAGCCGCGCGTAGAAGTCGACGGTGTCCTGCACTTCGGCGGCGAAGACGTTGAAATGATCGAGCCGCTGCGGATGGCAGCCCTTGTAGAGATCGAATCTCCGCAGCAGGTGCGGGCGCTTCTCCATGGTTGCATAGAGTTCGATCTGGAAGCCGAACGGATCGGCGACATGCATGGTGCGGCCCTGAAACGGACGCTCGACGAAGGAATAGGTGAGGCCGTTGGCGGCGAACCAGGCGGCGGCCTTGTCGAGATCGTTCTCGCTGGCGACGCGGAAGCCGAGCCGGTGGCAGGCGGCGGTCTGCGCCTTGCGCAGCACCAGCGAGTGATGCTGGTGTTCTTCCACGGCGCGCAGATAGACGGTCTCGCTGTCGGCATCCTCGACATGCAGGCCGACCGCGTTCTCATAGAAGGCGCGGCTGGCCTTGAGATCGGTGACATCCAGCACGACGTGGCTGGAGCGCAGGATGTTGAAGGGCGGATCGAATATGTGGGTCGGCACGGGCATGGGAGGGGTCCTGAGCGTTTCCTGAATTTCTTGTTCGCAACTCACTTGTCATTCCGGCATGCCTGCAGGTCAGCGAAGCTGGCCGTAAGGCAGACCCGGAATCTCGATGTGTTCATCACCTCTGAATAGCGGGCGTTTCAGAGGTGATGAACATTCGGAGGTTCCGGGCTCGCGCCCGCCTTGCGGCGTTCGAGACGCCGGAACGACGAGTTAAATTCCAAGTCTTAAATTCCAAGTCTCTGAATCTTGTGCGTCCCCTTCGCCAGCGAGACGTGTTTGGTTTCCATATAGAAGTCGAACGAATAGTCGCCGCCGTCACGGCCGATGCCGGAGGCTTTCATGCCGCCGAACGGTGTGGGCAGATGGCGGACATTCTCCGAATTGAGCCAGATCATGCCGGCCTCCAGCGCGTCGGCGACGCGCAGCGCGCGGCCGGTATCCGCGGTCCAGACATAGCCGGTGAGGCCGTATTGCACGTCATTGGCGATGGCGATGGCATCCGCCTCGTCCCTGAACGGGATCACCGTGAGGAACGGGCCGAACACTTCCTCCTGCGCCACGCGCATGCCGGGCTTTGCATCGATCACCAAAGTCGGCTGCACGTAATGTCCACCGCCGGGGCCGTCATGCGGTTTGCCGCCGACGGCGATGGTGGCGCCGTCCTGCCGGGCGATGTCGAAATAGCTGCAGACTTTTGCGTGGTGCCGCTGATGGATCAGCGGGCCGACCTCGGTTACGGGATCGAGCGGATGCCCGACCTTCAGCGCACGCACGCGGGCCGTGAGCCTCTCGATGAACTTGTCGGCGATGTTTGCCTGCACCAGCAACCGGCTCGAGGAGGTACAGCGCTCGCCATTCAGCGAGTAGATCATGAACACCACGGCATCGAGCGCGCGGTCGAGATCCGCATCGTCGAACACGATCACGGGGTTTTTGCCGCCGAGTTCGAAATGTACGCGCTTCAGGGTCGGCGCGCCCTGCGCCATGATCGCGGAGCCGGTGGCGCTCTCGCCGACGAAGGCGATGGCCTTGATGGCGGGATGTTCGGTCAGCGCCTTGCCGGATTCCTCGCCGAAGCCATGCACGGTGTTGAGCACGCCGTCGGGAAGCCCGGCCTGTTTCGCGAGCTTTGCGAGGAGATCCGCGGTGATCGGCGACCATTCGGCCGGCTTGTGCACCACCGTGCAGCCGGCAGCCAGCGCCGGTGCGATCTTCCAGGTGGACAGCATGAACGGCGTGTTCCACGGCGTGATGACGCCGACCGGGCCGATCGGCACGCGGGTCGAGACATTCCAGTGCTCATCCGCCGGCATGTTCAGGCCGTCGCGGGCCTCCAGGCATCTGTCGGCATAGAAGCGGAAATTCTCCGCGCCGCGGATCGCGGCCTTGGCCATGAAGCGATGCGCCTGGCCGGTGTCGATACATTCCAGCACGGCGATGTCGTCGGCATTGTCCTCGATGGCGTCCGCCACCCGGTGCAGCAGCTTCTTGCGCGCGGTCGGCGCCATGTCGCGCCAGTCCCTGAAGGCGCGCTGGGCGGCCTTGGCGGCACTGTCGATATCCACTGCTGTGCCGCGTGCGACTTGTGCCAATACGCTGCCATCGATCGGCGACGTCGTCTCGAACACCTCACCCGACGATGACGGCACGATCCGGCCATCGATGATATTGCCGATGCCGTCGGCCCTGAGTGTCTTCAGCAGCGGCGCGGCGCGCTCCTGATTGGCAGCGAAGACGGCGGCGGGATCGGCAGGGGACTTAGCCATTGTTGGCCTCGGCTTTCAGCAAGTCGTGAATGGTATTGCGTTTCCAGCTCGTCGCGCTGTCATTGATCTGCATGTCGAAGGACAGCGCAAATCGGCCGCCGGCGAAAACATTGTCGAGATGGTGCGAGACGGTCTGGAAAATCTGTTCGCCGGCCTGCTGTCGGGCCTCGAGGGTGCGGCCTTCGCCGATCCGCAGCAGGATATCGAGAAAGCTGAGTCCGGCGCGGCCGTCGGCAATGGCATAGTGCTCGCAGCGGATCGCGCGCACGCGGATGCCGCCGAGCGGGAAGATGCCGGTCTGCACGGCGGCGTTGCGCACCACCTCGCACAGCGCGCTGATATCCACGACGCCGTCGAGATTGGCCGAATATTCGATGGTGAAATGCGGCATGTGATGTCCCGTAGGTTGCGGATCAGGCGAAATAACAGCTCACGGTGCCCCACGGGCCATAGTCCGCCTGGATCGTGTCACCTTTGCGGGTCTCGATGGGGCGAATGAACGATCCGGCAAGCACCACCTGGCCGGGCTCCAGCGCCAGTCCATGCGGCGCGATCTTGTTGGCCAGCCAGGCGACGCTGGTGGCGGGATGGTTCAGGACGCCGGCGGCCAAACCCGTCTCCTCGAGCTGGCCGTTGCGATGGCACATGGCGCCGACCCAGCGCAGGTCGGTCTCCAGCGGACGCATCGGGCGGCCGCCGAGCACGATCCCGGCATTGGCCGCATTGTCGGCAATGGTGTCGAAAATCTTTCGGGTGGCTTTGGTCGCCGCATCCACGCGTTCGACACGGGTATCGAGAATCTCCAGCGCGGGTACCACGAAGTCGGTGGCGTTGAGCACGTCGAACATCGTGCAGTCCGGTCCGGCCAGTCGCGTCTTCATCACGAAAGCCAGTTCGGCCTCGACGCGGGTGGCGATGAAGCGTTCGGTGGGGACGAGGCCGCCATCGGCGAAGAACATGTCGTCGAGCAGCACACCGGAATCCGGCTCATTGATATTCAGGGCGCTCTGCATCGCCTTGGAGGTGAGGCCGATCTTGTGGCCGCGCACGATACGGCCTTCACCGACCTTGATCTCGATCCAGGCCTTCTGGATCGCATAGGAATCGTCGATGGTGATATCAGGATGATCCAGCGACAGTTGACGGATCTGCGTCCGTGTCTTCTCGGCGTGGTGCAGGCGCTGGGCCGCGCCGGAAATCTCTGAAGAGGTCAGTGCCATCGCGTTGTCATCCCGCGCAGAAAAGCTGCGCGAAAAACCGATTAACATGTTAAGTGATTGCGATCAAACCCTGGACGCGACAATTCGATTGTGCGCTGCACACGGCGGTGCGCCAGAATCATCTATAGAGGCGATCATGACGACAGCATCGAAGACACGGATCGCCGCCAGGGCTGCTGAAAAAAAGGCCGCCGCGAAAATCCCCATGCGCGACTTCTCGCAATCCTTGCCGATGTCGCTGCTGCGAACACGGGAATCGGTGATGCGACATTTCCGCCCATCGCTGCGGGCGCATGATCTCACCGAACAGCAATGGCGCATCCTGCGCGCGCTCGCGGCGTCGGGCGAGATCGAGGTCACGGAACTCGCGCGCGTCGCCTTCCTGCTCGGGCCGAGCCTGTCGCGCATCCTGCGCGATCTCGAAGGGCGCAAGCTGATCGAGCGGCGCTTGCTGAAGGCCGATTTGCGCCGCAGCATCGTTTCGATCACGTCAAAGGGACTGAAATTGATCGAGGCTGTCGCGCCAACATCGGAGGCGATCTATGCCGAGATGACGAAGCGCTTCGGCGCGCGGAGACTGTCGGACCTGCAGACCCTGTTACACGAGCTTGAGACGTGCCTGCTCGCCATGCCGGCGGCGCACGACGCCGATGACGACGATGCAGGTGAATAATTGATCTGCATATTTTTGCGGCAAAACCCTCTCCCGGCCTCCGATCGTTAATTCGTCGTACGAATTTCGCTGGGCTGTAGACAGGAGAAGAATTTTTCGCTCAACTCCCGCCATCAAAAGAAGGCTGGCGCTCAAGTCCGGCCTCTTAGGGAGAGAACGATGACGCTCACGAGACGTGGATTCACGGCTGGTATCGCTGCCGGCCTTGCAGCCCCCTACATCATTGGCAGCGCGCGCGCCCAAGGCGCTGGAGGCGGCGGAACGATCAAGATCGGCATGTGCGCGCCGATTACGGGGCCGGCCGCGGAAGCGGGCAAATATGCGACCGGCGGCGCCAAGCTCGCAGTCGAAGCCATCAACAAGGCGGGCGGCATCCTCGGCAAACAGATCGAACTGATCATCGAGGACGACCAGACCACCAATCCCGGCATCGTGCTGGCCTTTTCCAAGCTTGCTGCGAATCCCGACATCGTGGGCTTCCTCGGCTCGATCCGCTCGACTCAGGTCCATGCGATGGCGCCGGACGTCATGAAGCTCGGCAAGCCGGTGATGTTCGGCGGCACCGATCCGAACCTCACCAAGCTCGGCAATCCCTGGCTGTTCCGTTTCCGTCCGAATGACAGCTATTCCGGCCGCGTCATCGCCGAATATGGCGTCAAGAATCTCGGCAAGAAGAAGTGGGCCGTGCTGCACTCGACCGACGCCTTTGGCACGGCGGGCGGCAAGGCATTGACCGAAGCGCTGGGGCCGCTGGGTGCCACCGTCGCGCTCGATCAGGGCTATGCCAATCAGAGCCAGGATTTCACGCCTGTCGTTCTGGCGATCAAGCAGTCCGGCGCCGATATTCTCGGCTCCTATTTCACCTTCGAGAACGATCTCGGCATTTTTGCCCGTCAGCTCCGCCAGCTCGGCGTCAACATTCCGTGGGTCGGCTCGCCCTCGATCGTCAACGTCACCGCATTGAAGCTCGCCGGCCCCGCGCTCTACGGCACCTATGGCGTCGCCGATTACGCGGAAGATTCCTCCGAGGCGTCGAAGGCCTTCGGCAAGGCTTACCGCGATGCCTACAAGGTCGCGCCGGATAACCAGAGCTCGTGGCCGTATGATGCCATCAACGTGCTGACAACGGCGATCAAGAATGCCGGCTCGACCGATCCGCAGAAGATCCGCGAGGCCATCGTCGCCATCAAGAAATATCCGGGCGCCGAAGGCGAATATAATTTCGACAAGAACGGCGATGGTCTGCACGGCTACAACATCGTGAAGAACGAGAAGGGCAACATCGTCTTCGACAAGCACATCGAATTCGACAACTAGCCAGGCACTGTCGTTCCGGGGCGCGTGCGCATCAGCGCATGCGAACCCGCCTCACAATGTCATTCCGGGGCACGCGCACCGCGCGTGAACCCGGAATCCCGAAGTGTTCAGCGCCTGTCTCCGCTCATCACTCCGGGATTCCGGGTCAGCGCCCGAAGCCGGGCGCATCCCGGAATGACGAGTTCTTGGCAAATTCACCTCCCACCGAGCGCGCCTGATGGATCTGGTACTGCAGTTACTGTTTACGGGAATCGGCATCGGAGCCGTCTATGCGCTGGTCGCGCTGGGCTTCGTGCTGATCTTCCGAGCGACAAACGTCGTTAATTTCGCGCAGGGCGAGTTCTCGATGGTCGCCGCCTATCTCATGGTGGTCTGCGCCGTCGATCTGGAACTGCCCTATTGGCTGTCCTTCATCATTGCGCTGGCCGGCATGGCCGTTATCGGCGTCATCTTCAATCTCGGCGTCTATTATCCGCTGCGCCACCGCACCTATCTGCCGGTGATCATCGCCACCATCGGCGCGTCGATCCTGATGGCCAATGGTGTGCTGGCGCTGTACGGGCCGCAGCCGCAGGTGCTGCCGGGCTGGTTCGATACGCCCGGCATCCAGCTCGGACCGGTCTATCTCGACAGCCAGTATCTCCTGATTATCGGCGTGACCATCGCGCTGGTGATCTTCAATTACTGGTTCTTCGAACACACCATGATCGGCAAGAAGCTGCAGGCAACGTCGCAGGACAAGGAGATGGCGTCGCTGCTCGGCATTTCCGTCTCGACGATGATCATGGTCACCTTCATCTATTCGGCCGTACTCGGCGGTCTCGCGGGTCTCCTGGTGGCGCCGATCCTGTTCGTCTCGATCCAGATGGGCTCAACCATCGCGCTCAAGGCCTTCGCGGCCACCATCATCGGCGGCTTCGGCGATGTCACCGGCGCCATTATCGGCGGCCTTGCGCTCGGGATCATCGAGACCTTCGGCGCGGCCTATGTGTCCGTGCCGTATAAAGACGGCTTCGCTTTCCTCGTGCTGGTGCTGTTCCTGGTGTTTCGTCCGCAGGGCATCTTCGGCGAACGTGTCGCGGAGAAAGCATGAGCACCTCCAGCGAGAATATCCCGGCAGTGGTCATCACCCGTCCGAAGCCGCTGCTGCTGCGCCACGCGCCATATTTCATCGGTGCCGCCATCGTGGTGTTTCTGGCGTCGTCGATGCAGTTCGACGGCTACATCCTCAACATCCTGATGCAGGCCACCACCTTCGCCATCGCCGTGTTCGGCCTGTCGGTGGTGCTCGGCCTGTGCGGCCAGATCAATCTGGCGCAGGCGGCCTTCTTCGGCTTCGGCGCCTATGCGGTCGGCATCGGCACCACGGACTATCAGCTCAGCTACTGGCTGTGTCTGCTGGCGGGCTGCGTGATGGCGCTGGTCGCCGGCGCGGTGCTCGGCCTATCGACGCTGCGGCTCGGCGGCCACTATCTCGCAATGGTGACGATCTCGTTCCAGCAGATCGTCACTTTGGTGATGATCAATGCGATCTGGCTTACCAAGGGGCCGGACGGCGTGTCGAAGATCGGGCGCCCGTCGCTGTTCCTGTCGTCGCAGTCCTATCTCGCTTTCTGCGTCGCGATGCTCGCTTTGATCGGCTATATCGTCTGGCATCTGCCGGAGACGCGGCTCGGCCGTGCCATGCGCGCGGTGCGCGACAACGAACTTGCGGCCGGCGTCAACGGCATCGATGTGTTCCGCACCAAGGTCTATGCCTTTGCCATATCGGCCGTGCTCGGCGGTCTTGGCGGCGGTCTGTTCGCCGGCGGCTTCGCCTATATCTCGCCGGATCAGTTCTCCTTCGCCGAATCCATCGTGTTCCTGACCATGTCGCTGCTCGGCGGCGTGGCATCCCCGATCGGCTCGGCCATCGGCACGGGCTTGCTGATCCTGATTCCGGAATGGCTGCGCTTCCTCAAGAGCGTGCCGGGCCTCTATCTCGCCATCTACGGTCTGTCGGTGATCCTGATCATCCGCTTCATGCCGGACGGCATCTGGGGCTTCGTCACCGCGGCCTATGATCGCATGCGCAGCAGCAAGAAGGTGGCCGTGACAAGCGCGCCGCTGCAGCTCCGGCCGGCGGCGACCGGCGGTGACATGGTGCTCGAAGTCACCGGCCTGTCGAAACATTTCGGCGGCTTGAAAGCCGTCGATCAGGTCGACATATCGGTGCGTCGCGGCGGCGTTCATGCGCTGATCGGGCCGAACGGCTCCGGCAAGACCACGACGCTGAACGTGCTGTCGGGTCTCTACAACGCGACCTCGGGCAAGGTGGTGTTGGACGGCACCGACGTCACCACCATGCCGCCGCATCTGCGCGCGGCTGCGGGCCTCGGACGTACCTTCCAGAACATCCGCCTGTTCCGCTCCATGACCGCGCTGGAAAACGTCATCATCGGCGCCGAGCGCCCGGGCAATACGCTCACCGGCAAGGGCGATGAAGCCGCGCTGACCGAGCGGGCGCTGGCGGCGCTCACTTTCGTTGGCCTCGGCCCGCGCGCCATGGAGCTGATCTCCAGCTTCTCCTACGGCCATCAACGCCTCATCGAGATCGCGCGCGCGCTGGCGGCGAACCCGACGCTGCTACTGCTGGACGAACCCGCCGCCGGACTGAACTCGACCGAGAAGCTTGAGCTGCATGAGCTGCTCAAGCGCATCGCGGCGCAGGGGCTCACCATCCTGATCATCGATCACGACATGACGCTGGTGTCGGAAGCAGCTCAGCACATCACCGTGCTGAATTTCGGACGTCGCATCGCCGACGGCGAGTCGATGGCGGTGCTGCGCCATCCCGATGTCGTCTCAGCCTATCTCGGAACAGACTGATGCCGCTGCTTGAAATCAACGACCTCAATGTCCGTTACGGCGAAATCGTCGCGCTCCGCGGTGTGTCGTTCAATGTCGAGGAAGGGCAGGTGGTGACGCTGCTCGGTGCCAATGGTGCCGGCAAGTCGACCACGCTGCGCGCGATCTCCGGTCTCGCCAAACCGGCCTCGGGCGATATCCTGTTCGACGGCAAGTCCATTGCAGGTCTCGGGCCGGAAGCCATCGTGCGGATGGGCATTTCGCACGTGCCGGAGGGCAGGCGGGTGTTTCCCGGCCTGACGGTGAAAGAGAACATCATGCTCGGCGGCTCCAACCGCAAAGCGAGCAAGGCCGAATTGTCTCATGAAGCCGATGCGATGTTCGACCTGTTTCCCGACATACGGAAATTCTCCGATGCGCTCGGCTGGACACTGTCCGGCGGCCAGTTGCAGATGGTCGCCGTCGCGCGCGGGCTGATGGCCAAGCCGCGCCTCTTGCTGCTCGACGAGCCGTCGCTTGGCCTTGCGCCGGTCATCGTGCAGGCGGTGTTCCGTATCATCACGGAAATCCGCCGGAGCACCACGGTCTTGCTTGTGGAGCAAAATGCGCGCATGGGACTATCCGTCGCCGATCAGGGCTATGTGCTGGAAACAGGCCGTATCGTGCTTGGCGGCAAGCCGGAGGATCTCTGGGCCAACGAAGCCATCGCAGCCGCCTATCTCGGCGGTCACGGCAAACCTGCAGCGGGTCTTGCGGCCCATTGAGGGCTTGCACCGACGGCCTCGCTGCCCATCAACAAGGACGAATGTCCCGTCATGGTTACAGTTCAAGTCAACAAGCTCATCGATTTCGTCGCCGACGTTTTCACCCATGCGGACTCTTCCCCGGAAGAGGCGAAGCGCATCGCGACCTATCTCACCACCGCGAACCTCACCGGTCATGACAGTCACGGCGTCATCCGCGTGCCGGTCTATATCCGCTGGCGCAATAACGGGATGATCACCCCGAACCAGACCATCGAGATCCCCGTCGATACGCCGTCGCTCGCCGTCGTTGATGGCCGCTTCGGCTATGGCCAGACGGTCGGACCGCTGGCGGTGAAGCTTGGCATCGACAAGTGCAAGGCCGCGGGTCTCTCCGCCATCGCCACCAAGAATTCCGGTCACATCGGCCGCATTGGCGACTGGGCAGAAATGGCCGCGGCCGAAGGCCTGGTCTCGATTCACTTCGTCACCGCTGCCGGTTCGGTGCTGGTCGCGCCCTATGGCGGCGTCGAGCGTCGTCTCTCCACCGCGCCCTATTGCGTCGGCATTCCGCGTCCCGGACAGATGCCGGTGGTGCTCGATTTCGCGACCTCGGTGGTGGCCGAAGGCAAGGTGCTGGTGGCCTCGCGCGGCGGCAAGAAGCTGCCGAAGGGCGCGCTGATTGCGCCCGACGGCACGCTGAGCGAAGATCCGGCGCTGCTCTACGGCCCGCATGAGATGCAAGGTCCGCGCGATCACTCCAAGGGCACCGGCGCGATCCGCGCCTTCGGCGATCACAAGGGCTCGGGCCTCGCATTGATCTGCGAATTGCTTGGCGGCGCGCTCACCGGCAACGGTGCCACCAAGTATGATCGGCCTTTCGCCAATGGCATGTTCTCGATCTATATCGATCCGAAGAAGATCGACCCTGCGAATTTCTTCGACGGCGAAGTGGCGCGCTATGTCGACTTCTTCAAGAGCGCCAAGCCGGCCGCCGGCGTCGATGCGGTTCTGATCCCCGGCGACAACGAGGCGAAGACCCGCGCCGAGCGCACCGCCAATGGCGTGCCGTTGCCGGACGAAACCTGGGCTGCCATCGTGCAGACCGCGCGCGACGTTGGCGTCAGCGAAGAGGCCGTGAAGAAGGCGACCTCGTAGTTTTTCGAACTCAACTCTGCTGCACTCAAGTCACCACTACCAACCAAAAGAAGGACCATCGACGATGGCAAACAAGGTCAAGGAAATCTGGAAGGCGGGCAAGGTCGCCGTCAACGGCTGGCTGGCGATCCCGTCGGGCTTCTCCGCCGAGGTGATGGCGCAGTGCGGTTTCGACAGCGTCACCGTGGATATCCAGCACGGCGTGCAGGACTACATGTCGATGGTGGAATGTTTCCAGGCGATGGGCGCGCATCCGGTGACGCCGATGGTCCGCGTGCCATGGAACGAGCCCGGCATCATCGGCAAGGTGCTCGACGGCGGCGCCTATGGCGTGATCTGCCCGATGGTCAATACCAAGGAAGAAGCCGAGAACTTCGTGCAGTACTGCAAGTATCCGCCGCGCGGTACCCGCAGCAACGGCCCGATCCGTTCCGGTATGTATGGCGGCGCCGGCGACTATCAGAAGACGGCCAATGCCGACATCATCTGCCTGCCGATGCTGGAAACCAAGACCGCAGTCGACAACATGGAAGCCATTCTCGACGTCGAGGGCATCGACGGCGTCTATGTCGGTCCCTCCGATCTCGGTTTCTCCTACGGCCTGGTGCCGAAGCTCGACCGCGAAGAGCCTGAGATCCTGAAGATCTACGACAAGCTGATCAAGGAATGCGACAAGCGCGGCCTCAATCCCGGCATTCACTGCTCGGGCCCCGAGGGTGCTGCGAAAAACATCGGCATGGGCTTCAAGCTGGTGACGCTGCTCAACGACAGCGGCATCTTGGCAACAGGTGCGAAGTCGTGGGTCAACGACACCCGCAAGGGCTCCGGCGGCAAGGCGTAAGCGGCCACAATCTCGTCGTTCCGGGGCGCGCGCAATGCGCGCGAACCCGGAATGACGGTGTTAGAGATTGACGATCATTGCTCGGACGATTCTGCGTCCGTTTTCGCCCCGCTCTGCCGGCCGTCGATCACGTCGGCGAAGCGCGTGAGTTCGTGCATCAGCAGCTGCTGCCCTTCGAGTCCGAGCGGTGCCAGCAACTCCCGCTGCACGTCGAACACCCGCGGAATCGCTTCGTTGATGACGGTCTCGCCCGCCGACGTAAGCTGAACACGCAGCGTGCGGCGATCATTCGGTTCCGGCAGCCGCGCCAGGTAGTTCTGCGCCTCCAGCTTGTTGAGCCGGCTGGTCAGGCCCGCGCCTGACAGCAGCAGCGATTGGGCGATCTGCTTCGGCGACAGGCTGTAGGGCGCGCCGGCGCGGCGCAGCGCCGTCAGCACGTCATAGGTGCCGCGTGTCAATTCGAAGGGCGCGAGCGCCTCGTCGATGAGGGACGTGCATTGCATCTGAATTCGGCCGATCAGGCCGTAGATATGCACCGGGCTAGTATCGATATCCGGCCGCTCCGCCTGCCACTGCGAGAAAATGGCATCGACCTGTTCGCGCATTGCCGCACGCGCGCGCGTTGGGCGGCGCGAAGGCGGTTTCGATCCCGATGTCTCGTTAGCCATGGTGTCAGGGCGTCCAGTCGATCACACTTTGTTCGATAAACTCGATGCCGTGAAACAGCGCAATACTCAACACGGTGAGCAGTGCGATGGCGGCGAAAGCGAGCGGCGTCTGCGACTGCGCGGTGGAGGTCAGGATCAGATAGCCGAGCCCGTCCTGCGCGGCGACGAATTCGCTGATCACAGCGCCGATCACGGCGAAGGTCACCGCCACCTTGCAGCCGGTGAAGAAGTGCGGCAGCGCCACGGGAACGCGCAGCCGGCGGAACACCATATGCGGCGAGGCGCCGAGCGAGCGCATCAGGTCGAGCATGGTCCTCGGCACAGCCTCGAAGCCGGCGACCATGTTGACGAGGATCGGGAAGAAGCAGACCAGTACCACGACCAGGATCTTCGGCCATTCCGAGAGGCCGAACCACAGGATGATTAGCGGCGCCACGGCGACCTTCGGCACCGACTGCAGGCCGAGCAGGATCGGATAGATGATCCGGCGCGCCAGTGGATTGAGGCTGATGATGATCGCCAGCGGCAGCGACAGCGCGATCGCCAGCACGAAGCCGAGCACGGTCTCGCGCAATGTCACGATTGTGTTCGAGGCTAGCTCCGGCGCCCACTTTACGGCGGATGTGTAGATCTCGGAGGGCGCCGGCAGGATCCATGTCGGAATCTTCAGGGCGTCGCAGATGAGTTCCCAGCCGATCAATAGCGCCAGATAGATCAGCGGCGTGGCGGCGCGGTCGATGAAGCGCGAGATCACGTCAGCCACCCGTCCGGTTGAAGATGATGTCGCGGATCTGGTTCTTGATCTCCTGAAAGCGCGGCAGCTTCACGGTATCTGCATCGCGCGGACGCGGCAGGTCGATGATGATGTCGGCGCGGATGGTGCCGGGACGTTCCGACATGATCAGCACGCGGTCACCGAGCAGGATCGCCTCCTCGATGTCATGGGTGATCAGCAGTGCGGCGCGCCCCAGTTCCTGCCAGAGGCGCGAGAGTTCAAGCGACAATTCCTCGCGGGTGAGTGCGTCGAGCGCGCCAAAAGGTTCGTCGAGAAGTAGCAGGCGCGGATCGGAGATCATGGCGCGGCAGAAGGCGGCGCGCTGCTTCATGCCGCCGGACAGTGCCTGCGGGCGCTGATGGGCGAAATCCTTCAGGCCGGTGAGTTCGAGCAGTTTCAGCGCACGCTCCCGCGCGGCGGCTTTCGGCAGCGCCAGCACGTCGGCGGGAAGCAATACGTTGTCGAGCACGCTGGTCCATGGAAACAGCACGTGCTCCTGAAACACGATGCCCACTTCATGCGACGGGCCGTCGAGCGGCGTGCCATAGCGCTGCATGGTGCCGGCGTCCGGCATTTCCAGCCCGGCAACGAGGCGCAGCAGCGTGGACTTGCCGCAGCCTGACGGGCCGACCACCGAGACGAAATTGCCGGGATCGATGCGCAGATCGACCGGGCCGAGTGCGTGGGTCGCCTTGCCGCCTTTGCCGGGATAGGTCTTTGTGACGCCCTTGAGGTCGATCGCAGGAACCACCGCCGCGGCAGTTCGCGACGGCGCGTCATTGTGTGCGGGTAACGCGGTCATCAGTCGATGAAGCCCGGCGCGAACAGGTCTTCCGGCTTCACGGGATTCTTCAGCGTGAAGTTGGTCGACATCACCTCGACGGTGCTGGCGATGCTCTTCGGCTCGATATGGCCGAGCGATCCCTTCACCTCTGCGAGTTCCTTCACCAGCCTGGTCTCGCCTTCGATGACCGCCGGCTGCAGTTCCTTCTGATACTTCGCCATGATGGTGGCGGCCTCTGCCGGATTGGCGAAGGCGTCCTTCATGCCCTTGATGGTGGCGCGGACGAAGGCCTTCACCTGATCCGGGCTCTTTGCGATCATCTCCTCGGAGGCGATCAGGCCGTTGCCGTAGTAATCGAGATTGGAGTCGGCGTAGTTGATGCGGATGATTTCCTTCGGTGCCACGGCTGCTGCAATCAGCGGCTCGCCGACCGAGAACTGGCAGATCGCATCCGCGCGGCCATTGGCGAGCAGCGACGGCAGCGCCGAGCCTTCGGCGACCACCCACTTCACCTTGCTGGCGTCAATGCCGGCGGCCTTGGCGAAAGCCGGGAACAGCAGACGAACCGAGCTTGATGCGGTGTCGGCGACGGTCCTGCCTTCGAGATCCTTCGGCGACGTGATGCCGCTGCCCTTGATGGCGAAGATCGCCTGCGGCGGCTTCGCATAGACCACCGAGACCAGCTTCACGGGCACGCCGTCATTGCCGCGCGCCAGCACCAGCGAACCGGCATCGGCGAAACCGAACGTGGCGACGCCGGCAGCAACCTTCTTGATGGCGTCGGCGGAGCCTTGGCCGCGCACGAAGTTCACGTCGAAGCCTTCGGCCTTGTAGTAGCCCTTTTCGCGGGCGACGTAGAAATAGGCGTGGCGGCCGTTGAAGCCGAAATCGGTGATGAAATTGATCTCGGCGGTCTGCGCGCTGGAGACGCCGGCCGTAGCCAGGGTCGCGAGCAGGGCGGCGGTGAGGCGAGCGCGGAATTTCATGGTCTGACCTTCAGTGGCGGATGAGGGGAGGCCGGCTTTCGGTGCGCCAGCGGCGCCTCAAATTCGTTCGCAGTCGAATAAATTCTAAGGGCGGCCTTGAGGAAGATCAACGGCATTGCTGCCCAAAAACTCATCGCGCTCGACGAAAATTCGCATGAAATATACGCATATGGCTCGTTTCTGAGGCGGCCTTGCCGTTGCTTGACAGCCGCGATCAGCCCGTTCTATGCAAAATCGTTAGATATCGAATGATCTGTTGCCCGGACGCTATGGCGCCGCTGGAACGAGGTACGAGATGGATCGCGGAACACGCATCGCCGTTCTTGGCGCGGGTCTCGCCGGGTTGACGGTGGCGGGGCTGCTGCAACGCGCCGGCTTCCCGGTCGTGGTCTATGAGCAGTCGCCAAGTTTCTCGCGCATCGGCGCCGGCATCATTCTCGGCGCCAATGTTTCGAAGGTGCTGCGCCGGCTCGATCTCGAAGATGCCTTCGCGGCGACCGGTATCCGGCCCGATGCGTTTCTGAGCCGCGCATGGGATACGGGCGAACAGCTCTACAAGCTCGATTTCGACGCCGACTGCGAAGCGCGATTCGGCGGCCCCTTTGTCAATATCCACCGCGCCGATCTGCACCAACTGTTGCAGCGACCGCTCGCGCCTGGCACCATCCGTTTCGGCCACAAGCTCGCCGGCTTCGAGGAGCGCGGCGATGCGCTCACCTTGAGCTTCGAGAACGGCACAAGCGCGGAAGCGGATATCGCTATCGGCGCTGACGGCATTCGTTCCATCACCCGCGAACTCGTCCTGGGCGCGGAAGAGCCGCGCTTCATCGGGCGTTCTGCACCGCGCGCGGTATTTCCGGCGAGCCGTATCAAGGGTGATCCGATCGACGACTGCACCAAGTGGTGGGCGCCGGATCGCCACACGCTTGCTTACTACATGACGCCCGATCGGCAGGAAGTCTATGTGATGGCCGCGCTGCCGATGGCGCGCTGGGATGGCGACGGTTCGCCGGTGAAGGGCGACCGCGATGAATTCATCGCTGCGTTCGACGATGCGCATCCTGACCTGAAACGCGCAGCGGAAGCAGCCGAAGACGTCACCGTGTGGCCGATCTTCGACCGGCCGCGCAACGACACCTGGCACAAGGGCCGCGTGGTGCTGATGGGCGATGCCTGCCACGCGGTGCGTCCGTTCATGGCGGCTGGCGGCTCGGCGGCCATCGAGGACGCCGCGATCCTCAGCCGCTGCATCGCCGAATTCGGCGATCCCGCAAAGGCCTTCGCGCATTACACGATGATCCGCATCCCGCGCGTCGCCGACATCCAGCAGATTTCCATCGCCAATTCGTGGATGCATGGCCCGACGGAGACCGACTGGTTCTTCCGTTATGATGCCTGCACCGTGCCACTCGACCGAGCCATTCCGGAGGCCCTATGCCCGAATTTGCAGCGATGAAGCCCGGTGACATCCGACCGGAGCAGATGATCGAACGTGATCTGGTCGGTTACGGCGCCACGTCACCCGATCCGGGCTGGCCGAATGGCGCGAAGATCGCGGTCAGTATCAACCTGAATATCGAAGGTGGCGGCGAGTCCACGCTGGTGAATGGTGATGCAGCCTCCGAAGGCATGCTGAATGACATCGGCGTGCCGGCGAAAGAGGGCGTTCGCGTTCCGCTGGTGGAGTCCGGGTTCGAATATGGCAGCCGTCGCGGCGCCTGGCGCGTGCTTGATATTCTCAATCGCTTCAAGGTGCCGGTGAGTATTCTCGGCGTCGCGCGGGCGATGGAGCAGAATCCCCAACTCGCAAAGGCCTGCGTTGCGCGCGGCCACGAGATGGTGAGTCACGGCTATCGCTGGATTGATTATTGCGATGTCGATGAAGCGACCGAGCGCGCTCATATCCGCAAGGCGATCGAGATACTCACCGAGCTGACCGGCAGCCGCCCGCTCGGCTGGATGACCGGCCGTCCCGGTCCGAATACGCGGCGCCTGCTCGCGGAGGAAGGTGGCTTTCTCTACGACCGCGACTCGCTCGCCGACGAGCTACCCTATTGGGTGAAGACCGAGCACGGTCCGTTTCTCGTCGTGCCGTATTCCTATGAAGCCAACGACAACCGCTTCAATGAGAATTCGGGCTTCTCGACCGGCGAGCAGTTTTTCACTTACATGCGCGACGCATTCGATGTGCTCTACGCTGAAGGCAGCGCGGGCGCGCCGAAACTGCTGTCCATCGGTCTGCATGACCGCTTGATCGGCCGTCCTGGCCGTGTCGGCGGGCTCATCAGGATGCTCGAACACATGAGCGCGCATGATGGCGTATGGTTTTGCCGCGGCATCGATATCGCGCAGCATTGGCGAACGCATTTTCCGCCGAAACCCTGACGCGCCGGTGACGGCCGGGCAATATTCCGACTGATGGCATGCACGCCAGTTCCAGCATGTATTCTCCGAACATCTGTGCGTGCCACTGCTGCTTTGCCTTCGCAGGCCAAGCCGGTCATACTCGATACACTTATCCGCAGAGATAGGGTCAAATCGGGAGGATGATCGTGCGAAACAACCTGCGTCTGCTCAACCGTCGTCAATTTGTTACTGCGAGTGCAGGCGCAGCCGCATTGCTCAGCGCGCCGTCACTCGTCCGCGCGAACACCTGGCCCACCAAACCCATCAAGATTCTTGCCGGCTCCGCAGCCGGCGGCCAGACCGATCAATTCGCGCGCGTCTATGGCGAATATCTGTCACGTGAACTCGGGCAGACGGTGGTGGTGGAGAACAAGGCCGGTGCCGGCGGCGCCGTGGCAGCGATGGAGCTGAAGCGCTCCGATCCCGACGGCCACACGCTGATGATCTGCAACACCACCGCCTATATGCTCAATCCCGTCCTCATCAAGGACGTCAAATACGATGTCATCAAGGACTTCGCCTGGGTCGCGGTGATGCCGGGCGGCAGTCTGCCATTCATGGTGAGCGAGAAGGTCGGCGCGAAGACGCTGAAGGACTTCATCGACTATGCGCGCAAGACCGAGAAGGTGAATGTCGGCACATATGCGTCCGGTTCCTTCGCGCATATGGTCATCGTCGAGCTCAACAAGCAGTACGGCCTGAAGATGGAGGCGGTGCATTATCGTGGCGAGGCGCCGATGTGGCAGGATCTCGCCGGCGGATCTATCGATGCGGGCATCGGCAGCTATGCAGCGGCGCTGCCGGTGCTGCAGACCGGAAAGGCCCGTGCCGTTGCGGTGTCGCGCCGCCGCATCGACGCGCTCCCTGACGTCGCAACGTTTCGCGAGCAGGGCGCGACGTCGCGCGCGCATGGGCTGCTGACCTTTCAGGGATGCGTGGTGCCGGCGAAGACGCCTCCCGAGATCGTATCAAAACTGTCTGCGTTGTTCGTCGCGGCGGGAAAGAGCGATCGCGTTCGTGAACTCCTCAAGAGCCAGGGTATCAATGAAGGCCCGATGACGCTGGAGGCGAGCCAGGCGCTCTACAAGGAAGAAGCGCCGATCTGGGCCGAGCTTGCCGCGGGTCTGGGACCGCAGCCGCAATAGTTGGGTCTGGAGGTACTCTGGCAGTCCGGTCCGCCACACACTGTCATTCCGGGGCGCACGAAGCGGTGCAGCCGCGTAGTGCGAACCCGGAATCTCGACGTGTTCGGCGCGATCGGAGACTCCCATGCCGGGATTCCGGGTTCACGCGCGCGAAGACGCGCCCGCGCCCCGGAATGACGAGGGTGGGGCGGCAAGACAGCACCCAAACATTTTTTCCTATCCGTATTGACAGCATCCCCATCTTGATTATTTTCCCTCTCGTCCTGCCCCACCGAGAGGGGCGATCGCGATCGTCACGATTGCGGGGCGGGATGCGGTGGACGCCGGAGATGCGGCGTCACGGGATGTGTGGGGACCGGCTGTCTGCGGACAGGCCGCATCGCCTGTGGTCAGGATACCACTGGGACAGGCGGGACGGTTTGCTGGCGGATGGAACGGGCCCGCGGATCAAGTGACGGACGACCAGATTCGAAACGCGTCCGGCCCGATAGCTGCGCTCCCCCGGCCCTGTCGCGCAGGGCCAAACAAGGGTGACCTTGATCGGTTGCTTGGGCAAGCATTCAGCAAGCCGACAAAACACCGCAGGCGGAACGTCGGGCA